>NZ_BAABKK010000032.1:0-219348 GCF_039543785.1 Arthrobacter gyeryongensis | reverse complement strand
GGCGTCCCGCCCGGACCCGGTATATGTGAGCCCGCGTCCAAGGAAAACCCTTAACAAGTGAGCGGGGGGTTGGGTTATCAAACCCCCGCTCACCTATCACCGGAATCCCCCAACCCCCGCTCACGTATGGGCGGGAATCCCCCAAACGCCGGCTCACGTATGAGCCGGGTATCCCCAAACGCCGGCTCACCTATGGGCCGGTATCCCCAAACGCCGGCTCACCTATCGCCCGGTTTCCACCAACCCCGGCTCACCCTGGAGCCGGGCCGCGGCCCCTGCCCCACCCCGACCTCAGCAGAAGTGAGCCGGCGTCGGGCCAGAACCCCTTATATGTGAGCCGGCGTCCGGCCGGGACCCCCTATATGTGAGCGAGCGTGCGGCCGGGACCCCCTATATGTGAGCGAGCGTGCGGCCGGGACCCCCTATATGTGAGCCGGCGTCCGGCCGGGACCCCCTATATGTGAGCCGGCGTCCGGACGGGACCCCCTATATGTGAGCCGGCGTCCGGACGGGACCTCGGGCATATGTGAGCCGGCGTCCGGCCGGGACCCCCTATATGTGAGCGAGCGTCCACCCGGCACCCGGGACCCGGCACCCGGGACCCGACAGAAGTGAGCCGGCGTCCGGCCGGGAACCGGTATAAGTGAGCGGGCGTCCGGTCAGAACCCCGTATATGTGAGCGGGCGTTTGCGGGGGAGCGCGTCGGGCCCGAAGTCGCGGGTGTCGCTGGGCGGTAAAGTTGGTGCACATGGAGAGCCTCTTTAGTCACCTCGCGCCGGACTCCGAACCCCAGCCGGAGCAATCCGGTGAGCTGGACCCTGTAGTGTGCACCGTCGTCGTGCCTTCGCCGGTGGCGCATGCTTTCATGGGCTTCACTGATCACCCGCATCTTTGGTGGCCAATGGAGGACCACAGCGTCTACGGGGCGGGTTCGCACGTTGAGTTCGAGGAGAATTTGATCCTGGAGACGGCGGACGACGGACGTACCTCGATATGGGGAACGATCGACGATTGGCAGCCGCCGTTGTCCTTCCATGCGAGCTGGTATCCGGGCAGCACCGCGATGTGGTCTACGGAACTTCGAGTGGCCTTCCGGGCGGTTGACGGAGGTACTGAAGTTCGCCTGGTGCACGACGGCTGGGAAGGCGCCGAACACCCGGCGCAGACCCGTGCAGACTACGCCGCTGACTGGCCTGGAGTTCTTGATCGATATGTCCGGTTCATGGGCGGCGGCAGTGAATAGAATCCGTCGGCTGCAAGCGGCTGACTGGCGGTTGCTTCGCGACGTCCGGTTGGAGATGCTGTCGGACACCCCGATGGCCTACGTCGAGAGCCTCGCGGCCGCCCGGCGCCAGACTGACACTCAATGGCAAGAGCGCGCAGCCACGATGTCGAGCGACTCGAGCATCACCCTCGTGGCGGATGACGGTACAGACGGTAGCCGGATCAGTGGACTCATGCGCGTGGTCGTCAAGCAGCCGCAGGATCCTTCCCAAGCCCTACAAGCCATGTTGATCAGCGTCTACGTTGCACCTGAACACAGGGGCTTGGGCCTGGCTGACCAGTTGCTTGATGAAGCTTGCGCAGTAGCAGGCGCCGAGCTTGGAGCCGGCGTGATAGAACTGGGGGTCCACGAGGATAACGCCCGCGCGAAGGCGTTCTATGAGCGGCATGGATTTGAATACACCGGTGCCAGCCGGCCGTATCCGCAGGACAAAGCGAGGTTGGAGATCGTCATGGCCCGACGGATTCCGCATGCGGGTCCAACCCGGCAAAGCGCAAGTCCTCACGAGTTCATGGATGAGCTAGCGGCGGCCCTTGCTCCTGGGCAAATCGCCGTCGACAAAGACACACGGACGAGCTATGCGGCAGACTTGGGACCAGTCCTGGACTTGCAGCTGCCCCTGGCAGTGGTGTTCGCCGAATCCGTTGAAGACGTGCAGAATGTGGTGCGCAGTTGCGCCAAGCACGGGGTTCCGATTGTTGCCCGCGGCGCCGGCACCGGGGTTTCCGGCGGCGCCCATGCCAGCAAGGGGTGCATCGTACTCAGCCTGGAACGCATGAACCGCATCCTGCAGCTCAACGCGGATGATGAGACTGCCGTCGTTGAACCTGGCGTGGTCAACGCTGACCTCAACGCCGCAGCGGGTGAACACGGCCTGATGTACGCGCCGGATCCCGCGAGCTACAAAATGTCCACGATCGGCGGCAATGTGGCCACGAACGCCGGTGGCTTGCGCTGCGCAAAATATGGCGTGACCAGGGACTCTGTGCTGGCGCTCGACGTCGTCATGGCCGACGGCTCGCTGATCCACACAGGGCACCAGACCTTCAAAGGTGTGGCCGGATACGATCTCACGGCGTTGTTTGTGGGCTCGGAAGGCACCCTCGGGATCGTGGTGGGCGTGACGGTGCGCCTGCGCTACCTGCCCCGCGAGGTACAGACGGTGGCGGCCTTCTATCCGGACTTCCGCGGTGCCGCGGCCGGCGTCCTGGCTGTCGGAAGGGCACGCGTTCAGCCTGCCATCATGGAAATGCTCGACGCCGGAACGCTGGCCCAGCTCGACGAACTGTACGGCTCGGACCTCGGAGAACGTGGACAGTCGCTGCTGCTGATCCAGACAGACGGTTTCGGAGCTGCCGCCGAGGCAGCGCTGGTGCGGGAAGTTCTCGCGTCCGGCGGCGCCGCGGTGACGGCGGAATCGACTGCGGAAGCCGAGCGACTCATTGAAATGCGGCGCTCGAGTCGAGGCGACGAAGTGGACAACGAGTACCGGGTTGGCGAGGACGTCGCCGTTCCGAGGTCGCGGCTAGTCGACTACGTGGCCGCCCTTGAGGCCATGGCTGTTACCCACGATGTCCGGCTCAAGGTGGTGGCGCATGCCGGCGACGGCAACCTGCACCCCACCTTCTGGGTGGACCGTGTGGACAGGGAAGTGGACGCTGATGCCATGTCCCGCCTCAACAAGGCCCTGGACGACTCCATCGATGCCGCGCTTGAGATGGGCGGAACCATCACCGGTGAGCACGGGGTGGGGCAGTACAAACTGCGTTGGCTCGGCCTTGAGCAGCCCGGGCCCCTCCGGGAGTTGCAGCACCGCATCAAGGAGCTTTTCGACCCAGCCGGAATCCTCAACCCTGGCAAGGCGATCTAGAGCCCTGGTATTCCAAGTCTGATCGTCAAGGTCCAGTGTCACGCATCGTTGCGACTTTGACGCCAGTTTACTTTGCCCGGCAATGCCCCTAATCTTATTTGGTATACCAAATTAGGATTCCAGGGAGGCAATCAATGGGACAAGCACAGCCGCCGCGCCGCGGTACTTCTGCATACGCCGCTCGGAGGACTGCCTGGGTACTCGTTGCACTGGCGCTTGTCTCCATCAACCTCCGCCCGGCCATCACGACGATCGCCGGCACCATGGGTCAGCTGCAGACAGGCTTCGGACTCGACGCGCATTTACTGCCGCTGCTTGGCGCCTTGCCTGTACTAGCGTTCGGCGTCTCGGCTCCTTGCGGGCCATGGCTGGCCCGTCGCCTGGGCACCGGCAGGGCCGTTGCGGCGGCGCTCCTGGTACTTGCCGCGGCGCTGCTCGTCCGCGTATTCGTCCCCGGACTGTTGCTGCCCGGAACGCTCCTGGCAGGAGCATCCATCATGACGGCCAGCGTGCTGGTGCCGCAGATCGTCAAGGCAAACCGCGGTTCCGGCTGGTGGACGGGGCTGTGCACCATGGGCTTCGGGCTGGGCGCGGCACTCGGCGCAGGGCTCGTCCAGCCGCTGCAGGAAGCGCTCGGCGGAAGCCTCGCCTGGGCACTGGCCGTCTGGGCCGTCCCCGCCTTGCTTGGGGCCGCGCTGATCCACCGCGCCGGTCAAACAGCCCCGCGTCCCGACGGGACCGGCGAGACCGGCGGGACCGGCCGACAGGCGTCGGGCGCTGGCCTACAGGATACGACGACGGCGGGCGTCGCCACGCGGGAAGCCGGCACCATCCCGCTGCGGAAGCAGCGGACGGCCTGGGCCGTGACCGCATTCTTCGGGCTGCAAGCCATGCTGTATTTCGCCGTTACCTCGTGGCTCGCGGTCTTCCTGGTATCGAAGGGCCAGACCGCGGCCGACGCAGCAGGTCTCTTGGCCTGGTTCAGCGTCGCAGGACTGCCCGCGAGTCTGTTGGCTCCCGTTCTCGCGGGAAGACGAGCGATCCTGAAGTTTATGGCCCCGGGCTTGGGACTGCTCGTCGCGGCGGCTTTGATAGGAGTTTTGACCGCGCCAGTAGATTTGCAGTTCCTCATGGTCGGCGTCCTGGGGATCGTCCAGAGTGCCGGATTCGGGCTGGGAATGGCGTTGGTCGTCATCCGCTCGGCAGGGCCAGAGAGCGCTGGCAGCCTATCCGCCATGAGCCAGGGCCTGGGCTTCGCGCTGGCTTCCCTGGGGCCGTTGGGGGCGGGATTCCTGCATGAGTGGTCCGGCGGCTGGGACGTTCCTTTCTGGGTCTTGGCCGCGGAGGCGGTGCTGCTCGCGGTGGCCGGTTTCCTCGCCGTGCGCGGGACCACCGTGTCGGTGGCAGCCGCCGAGACTGAGCACCTTGGCGAGCCCGCCGTCGTCGGGCGCTAAGCCTTAAACAAAGTAGCCGGTCCCTCAACGAGGGACCGGCCACATTTTTGTGCGGGCTTAGACGAGCTCGAGCTGCTCTGCCACGACCTTTCCGCGGTGGATGACAGTGCGGTCGGTGCCGCGGTCCATGACGGCCGAGGCGACGGTTTCGCCGTCGAGCAGCAAGAGTTCGGCGGGGTCGCCGACCTCGACGCCGGGGCGGTGTGCCGTGCCCTTCAAGCGGGTGGCGGACGGGTCGAGGATGCTGGCGCCGCCTACCGTGGCGATCGCAAGGCAGTGCTCGATGAGCTCGTCCTTGCGGAAGCCGTGGGTGAAAGCGAGCTGCCAGGTGCGGTCGAGCATGTCGGTGTTGCCGTAGGGGGACCAGTAGTCGCGCTGGCCGTCCTCGCCCAAGCCCATCCGGACGCCGGCTTCGGCGAGCAGCGGGATCGGAAGCTGGCCCGCCACACCGGCGGAGCCCGGCGCCACGGACGCCATGGAGATGTCCAGCTCGGCGAACTCTTCGATGAGGCGGCGCGTGGTGGCTTCGGAGACGCTGCCCAGCTGGTACGCGTGGGACATGGTGACCTTGCCCTGCATCCCCAAGGCGCGGGTGCGCTCGATGACCAGGTCCGTGCTGAAGACGCCGAGCTCGCCGGGCTCGTGGAGGTGGATATCAATGGGGACCTGGTACTTTTCGGCCAGTCCGAAGACGATGTCCAGGTGGCGGGCGGGGTCGCGGTCCAGGCTGCAGGGGTCGATGCCGCCCATGACATTGGCGCCGGCCTTGAGTGCTTGGTCCATGAGGGGTACGGTGCCGTCCTCAAGGAGCAGGCCAGCCTGCGGAAACGCGATGATGTCGACGTCGGCCTGGCCTTTGAACTGCTCCTTGGCGGCCATCACGGCATCGAAACGCTCGAGGCGGCAATCGACGTCGATCTGGGCATAAGAACGGACACGGGTGGTGCCGCGGGCGATCATCCGGCCGAGGGTGTTGTTGACCCGTTCCTGTAGCGGGACCTCGGCGTTGCGCCAGTTCTGCCGGTCGTTCATCATCATGGTCCACACGCCCGGGCCGCCGGTGTGTTCACGGAACGGAAGACCGATGCGGGTGGAGTCCAGGTGCACATGGACATCCGAGAAAGACGGCACGAGGAGGCGGCCGCGGCCCTCGACGACGGTAGTGTCGCCAGTCGCCGCAGGGCGTGCAGGGTCATGGGCTTCGACGCCGGTGATCTTGCCGTCCGTGATGAGGACGTCGCTCAATGCTTGTCCCCAGGGGCGGACGGCGCGAATCAGGGTGTTCAATGTATTGCTCCTTTGATATTGGATCTATTGGACACCAGCGAGAGCTGCGGATTCCAGCCCTGAGTGATGGCAGGCCGGGGCAGCCGCGCTGGCTGGTCTCGGGACTTCGCTGATGCAGCGTTGCTGCTGTTCCGCGCCCAGGGCGCCGAACAACGGACATCGGGTGCGGAAGACGCAACCGCTGGGTGGGTTTGCCGGGGACGGCAGATCTCCCCGGAGGCGGATCTTTTGCTGCTGGCCGGCTGCCCGGGGATCCGGCAACGGCACGGCGGACAGGAGAGCTTGCGTGTAGGGATGCCGGGGATTCCGGAACAGTTCCTCCCGGGCTCCTTGTTCCACGATCTTGCCGAGAGATCCATGATCCGGCTGATGCAGAGGCTCAACAAGGCGATCTTGCTGCGACGGATCCGCAACCACGCGGTGGCCAGAAGCGACCGTGCCTCGGCGGTGAGTCTATTCGGGGCCGTACTGGGGGATGGACTCGCAGCCGTAGCTTCGACGGTGGACTGTAGCTGGGTCAACGGGGGTGCTCGATTCATGATCCAAGGAGTGATCTCCGGTCTTTTTGTATACCAAAAATAGACTAGAGCAGGTTCGATGGGATGTAAATCACAAATATCGCACTATCTGGAATACCAAACAGCTCTCTTTCCGTCCGTGTATGCTCGGGTGGAATGCAAGACGATGGGGAAGGGAAGGGTGGCCGAAGCCGATGCCCGAAACGTTGACGACCCGCGACGACGAAGCCTTGGCCGAACAGGTCTACCAGCTGGTTCTTGAGGGAATAGTGGCGGGGAGATACGAACAGGGCGCGCGGCTGCGCGAACGGGAGCTCTCCGAGCTCTACAACGTTTCACGAATCCCCGTGCGGGAAGCTATCCAACGCCTCGAGCAGGATGGCTTCGTGGAAACCTTCCCGCGCCGGGGCGCCGTGGTGCGCCAATTGACGCTCACCGACGTCAATGAACTCTTCGACGTACGGCTCTGCCTGGAAACTTTCGCGGCCCGCATGGCGGCCGTCCGCGTCGCGGCGGGCGAACCGGGCGGGCGCCTGCAGGAACTCCTCGACGACACGAGGCAAGCGATCGACGACGACCGGACCGACGACGTCGTGCGCCTCAGTGCTGCGTTCCACGCCGAAATCGTGCGACTGTCCGGCAATCGGCTGCTCATCGAATCGGTCAAACCTTTGTTCGGCCGTATGCGCTGGATCTTCGGGCTCGCGCACAACCGCAGCAACGAACTCCAGCGCGACGAGCACATGGAACTGTGCAACGCCATCCTCGGCGGCAAGGCCGATCTCGCCTACACTCTGGCGTACTCCCACATAGAGCTCGGGCGTGAACCCGTGCTTAAGGGACTCGCGCAGACGTTGGAGCCCTAAACCCCGCGCTAGTCGTCGGAATCCGGGTATTCGTCCTCGTTGTACCGGGATTCCTCGGTTTCAGCTTCAAGGATCTTGAGCATCGCCGTGTCCGGATTGAGCATGATGGCAGCCTCGTCGCGCCGGTGGCGCAGGATGGTGTCCAAGTAGGACTGCACGGCTTCAGCCAAGGGGATGTGGCTGTCCTGCTTCTGGCTCATGTACCAGCGGTGTTCGAGGACTTCGTGGACCACTTCCGCCGGCTCAAGCTTGCCTGCGAGGTCGCGCGGGATGGACCGGACGATGGGCTCGAAGATCTGGCTGACCCAGGTATGGGCACTGATTTCTTCGTCCATGTCCGGGTTGTTGTCCGCCCGGAATGAATCCATGTCATTGAGCAGCCGGCGGGCCTGGTTCTCCTGGGCGTCCAAGCCCGTGAGGCGGAGCAACCGCCGCTGGTGGTGGCCGGCGTCGACGACCTTGGGCTGAAGCTGGATGGTTGAGCCGTCCGCCGTGGTCTTGATGGCGTATTCCTCGACGTCAAAGCCGAGTTCGTTGAGGCGGCGGATGCGCGCGCCCACACGCCAGCGTTCGCCGAGCTCAAACGATTCCTTCTCGGTGAGTTCGGCCCAAAGCCGGCGGTACGAGTCCATGATGAGCTCCGACGTTGCCACCGGGTCCACCTTCTCCTCGATCAGGCCGCCTTCGAGCAGGTCCATGAGTTCCCCTGCGATGTTGACGCGGGCAATCTCCAGATCGTACTCACGCTGGCCCACCGACAGATCGGGGTACAGCTCACCCGTCTCGGCGTCCACCAAGTAGGCGGCGAACGCGCCGGCGTCGCGGCGGAACAAGGTGTTGGACAAGGAAACGTCGCCCCAATAGAAACCGATCAGGTGCAAGCGCACCAGCAGCAGCGCCTGGGCGTCGATAAGCCTTGTGAGGGTGTCCCGGCGCAGCATCTGGGAGAAGAGCGCCCGGTATGGCATGGAGAACTTGAGGTGCCGCGTGACCAGCACGGGGTTCAGGGGCCTGCCGTCAACAGTGGTGCGGCCGGTGATGACCGCGACCGGCTCAACGCAAGGCACATCCATTCGTGCCAGCTTCCGGAGCATGTGGTATTCGTGCCGGGCAACGTGCTCGGACGTTTCCTTGATGGCGATGACGGAGCCGGCCAGGTGCGCGAAACGCACGATGTGCCGGGAAATACCGCGCGGCAGGGCGGCCAAGTTCGCTGCAGGCCAGTCTTCGAGTGCGATGTGCCAGGGCAGGTCCAGTAGCTCGGGATCCGCTGCCGCGGCGGTGATGTTGAGGGATCCGATCACACCCGCCGGCGGAGCAATGTCATTGGCGCTGGCAGCCTCGGTGCGCGGGAGTTTGCCGATCTGCGCGTAGTCGGTGGGTTCGTCATGCCACTTGGCACCGCTTTGCTCGGTCATGGAGTCAATTCTTCCGTATGGAGGCTGCTGTTAACGACGACGGCGGCCCGTCCACTCGGAAGGGCCGCCGTGCGATTGACCTGGGCCCACGCCGGCAGGGTTCCCTGGCCGAAGCGGAGCGAGGTTAGGGGGCTGGTGGGGCTGTTAGTCGCCCAGGCGCAGGCCCGACTTGGTGTCGAACAAGTGCACGTGGCCCGACTGCGGACGAACGAAGATGGACTCGCCCTTCATCGGGGGGCGGCGGCCGTCGACGCGGGCCACGATGTCGTGGCTCTTGCCGTCAAGCGTGGTGTGGCCGTAGACGTAGGCGTCGGCGCCGAGCTCTTCGACGACGTCAACCTCAACCTCAAGGCCTTCGCCGGCACCAACGGTCTCGAGGTCTTCCGGACGGGAACCGAGCGTGACGGTCTTGCCGTGTGCCTCTTCGAGGACATCGTGCGGTACCGGGTAAACGGTGCCACCGAACTGGACGCCGCCGTCGACGACGGGCAGTTCGAGCAGGTTCATGGCGGGGGAGCCGATGAAGCCGGCAACGAAGACGTTCTTCGGACGGTCGTACAGGTTGCGCGGCGTGTCTACCTGCTGCAGCAGGCCGTCCTTGAGAACGGCAACGCGGTCACCCATGGTCATGGCCTCGACCTGGTCGTGGGTCACGTAGACCGTGGTAACACCGAGACGGCGGGTCAGGGACGCGATCTGCGTACGGGTCTGGACACGGAGCTTGGCGTCCAAGTTGGAAAGGGGCTCATCCATGAGGAAGACCTGCGGGTTACGGACGATTGCGCGGCCCATGGCAACGCGCTGACGCTGGCCACCGGAGAGTGCCTTCGGCTTGCGGTCCAGGTAAAGCTCGAGGTCAAGAAGCTTGGCTGCTTCGCGGACACGCTCGGCGCGCTCTTCCTTGGAGACGCCGGCGATCTTGAGTGCGAAGCCCATATTGTCCGCAACCGTCATGTGCGGGTACAGAGCGTAGTTCTGGAAGACCATTGCGATGTCGCGGTCCTTCGGCGGGACGTCCGTGACGTCGCGGTCGCCGATCAAAATGCGGCCGGAGTTCACATCCTCGAGGCCTGCGAGCATGCGCAGGGAGGTGGACTTACCGCAACCGGAGGGTCCAACGAGGACCAGGAATTCGCCATCGGCGATGTCGATGTTGAGCTTATCGACGGCGGGCTTATCTGTGCCCGGGTACAGACGCGTAGCGTTATCAAAAGTAACTGTTGCCACAGTTATCAATCCCTTCACCGGCAGGTACGTGCCGGACGATCCGTTGTGAATGGTTCATGTTTATTCAGTTGGACTCCCCGCCCTGGGCTGGGCCCGGGCAAGGGAGACTGAGTGACGCCGCACGGTAGTTGTGCGCCACATCACAACCTAGAGTATGGCAGTAGCTCGGGTTATTCGCCTAAATGTTACGAATGTCACATGTGAGATGAGTCTCCTGAGACTTCGCGGCGACGTTCGCGAAGGACCGCCTCCAAGAGTTCGGCGACGTGGACAGGGGCCTCGACGCGGAACTCGGCCTGGGTGAAATCCAGCCCGACCTTGACCCCGACGTCGGCGGCGCCAAGCCTGGCGATTGCGTCCTCGTCCGTCACATCGTCGCCGGCGAAGAGGATCCCGGTGGCGGAGGTGGCCTGGCGCAGGAACTCGACAGCTTCGCCTTTGGAGGAGTGCACCACCGAGGTCTCAAGGACCCGCTTGCCGTTTTTGAGGAAGACTCCCGGGCGACCTTCAAGGACCGCCCGGGCAGCGGCGACAGCGTCCTCCGCCACGTCATCGTCGGCTCGCCGCGTGTGGAGTACGACGCCGGCGGGCTTGTCTTCGAGGACGGTCCCCGGAGCTTCCTGCGAGATTCCGGCCAGGACCTCGCGGACTTCGGCAAGGAGCTCCCTTTGCGCGTCGTCGAGCTGCAGTTCCGCCGAGCCGGGGCCCATCCAGGCCTCCGCGCCGTGGCTGCCAATCAGCAGCGTGGCCTCGGGAGGGGAGGCGACCGCCCGCAGGCTGGCCAGTGCCCGCCCGGAGATGAGCGCCGTCGTCGTCCTCGGAAGCTTGGCGAGTTCAGCGAAAGCGGCGGCTGAGCGCTGGAGCGGGCGCGCGGCGTCGGCGTGGTCCACGATCGGGGAGATGGTGCCATCAAAGTCCATGGCCACCAAAAGGTGGTCGGTGCCCGCGATCCTGCGGACGGCGTCGAGCAGTTCCGGCGGCAGGCTCAGCGGGGGAGTAGCTGCTGTCTCAGGAGTCATCGCGCACCACTATTTCTGCCAGGGCCGAGAGGAATTCGGCTGACCAATGATCGACGTCGTGGTCGAGGATTTGCTTGCGCATGGACTTCATCCGCCGGCGGGATTCGTTCGGGGGCAGGTCCACCGCCCTCATGATGGTGTTCTTCAGTCCATCGATGTCGTGCGGATTCATGAGGAGTGCTTGCTTGAGTTGATCGGCTGCGCCAGTGAATTCACTCAGGACCAACGCGCCCGTGTTGTTGGTCCGGGCTGTCACGTATTCCTTCGCAACGAGGTTCATGCCGTCGCGCAACGCCGTCACCAGCATGACGTCGGCCGCGAGGTACAGGGCCACCATCTCCTCGATCGGGTAGCTGTGGTGGAGGTAGCGAACGGCGGTGTTCTGCATCGTGTCGTAGCTGCCGTTGATGTGGCCCACGGTGCCTTCAATTTCTTCACGCAGGAGTCTGTACTGCCGCACGCGCTCGCGGCTGGGGCTCGCCACCTGGATCAGTGTGGCGTCCTCCACCGTGAGCCGTCCTTCCTTGAGGAGTTCCTCAAAGGCCTTCAAGCGGTGGGGGATGCCCTTGGTGTAGTCGAGGCGGTCCACGCCCAGGAGGATGGTTTTGGGGTTGCCGAGGTCCTGGCGGATCTGCCGGGCACGATCGATGATGTCCGGGCGCTCAGCGAGTTCGCTGATCTGATCCACGGCGATGGAGATCGGGAAGGCCTGTGCGCGGGCAATATGGGTGATCCGGCCATCGGTTCCTTTGACGTGGATCTGTTGCTGTTTGACGCTTGCGCCAATGAAGCGGCGTGCCGAGCGCATGAAGTTTGCCGCGTCACTAGGGCGCTGGAAACCTACCAGGTCAGCGCCGAGCAGGCCTTCGATGATGGCCTGGCGCCACGGTAATTGGGCGAAGATCTCCGGAGGCGGGAACGGGATGTGGTTGAAGAAACCGATCCGGAGGTCCGGGCGCGCCTGGCGGAGCATGCTTGGCACGAGCTGGAGCTGGTAGTCCTGTACCCACACAGTGGCTCCGTGGTCCGCGTGCTGGATGACAGCGTCGGCGAACCGCCGGTTGACCCGGCGGTAGCTGTCCCACCACGTTCGGTGGAACTCCGGCGGGGCAATGACGTCGTGGTAGAGCGGCCAGAGGGTGGCGTTGGAGAAGCCTTCGTAATAGAGCTCAACATCGTCCGTGCTGAGGTCCACGGGAATCAGGTCCATGCCGCCGTGGTTGAAGGGCTCCAACGCTTCGTCCGGGGCGCCGTGCCAGCCCACCCACGCGCCGTCGGTCTTGGTCATCATCGGCGCAAGGGCAGTCACTAGCCCACCGGGGGAGCGGCGCCAACCTTCCTCGCTGTTTTCCCCGTCATCGCTAGGGTAACGGTCAACCGGAAGGCGGTTGGAGACCACCATGAAATCGTGTTTCCGGGTCGGTGGAGCCTGTTTGCCTTCGGGTGCGCTGTCGATTTTTTCGCTTGCCGTTTCTTGCATTGCTGCCCCCTGGGGTTGCTTGTGACTCATCTCCCACCCTACCGGCGGGAATCATCAACGACACTTGCTCGTTCCTCAGACTGGAGTCGAAGACTCCAGCAAAGCTGCCAGTCTTCTCCCGTAAACTGGCCCCGTTGCCATTGCTACAAACAACGCCGTCGATCAATCACGAGGAACTGATGAGCCCCGCAAACGAACCACGCCTGTCCAAGGCAGAGCGCACCGCCCAGGCCCGCGAAAAGGCCCGCGAGATCCGCGAAGCTCAGCTGAAGAAGGACAAGCGCAACAAGTTGCTCATCGGATGGGGCATTGTGGTCGCCGTCGTGGCGATCCTCGCGGTCATTGCCCTCGTGGTCACCCAGAACATTGCGAACAATGCCCCGATCGCCGATCAGGGCCCGACGCCGGCCAACGCCAACGCGCACGGCGGCGTGACGCTGCTTAAGGGCACGGATGTGACGAAGGTGGCCGCCGGCACCGTTAGCCTCGCGTCGCTTCCGTCTGCCCCGGCCACCGCGCCCGCCACGGTGACCGCTCCCGGCGCCGAGGCTGAAGCTGGCAAGCCGGTCAAGGTAGTTGCCTACATCGACTTCATCTGTCCCATCTGCAAGAACTTCGAGAGCACGTACAGCCAGCAGCTGACCCAGTTGCGCAACGACGGCAAGATCACCCTGGAGTACCGTCCGTTCGGCTTCTTGGACGCGAGTTCCAGCACCAACTACTCCTCACGCGCCGCCAACGCCGCAGCGTGCGTGGCGAACACGTCGCCGGACAAGTACTCGGCTCTCGTGGACCTGCTGTACGCACAGCAGCCCGCCGAGGGAAGTCCAGGCATTTCGGACAACGACCTCAAGAAGTTGGCCACCCAAGCGGGATCAGCCAACATTGACTCCTGCATCGACAACAAGACGTACCGGCCGTTTATCAAGGTGGTCACGCAGGAGGCCAAGAATATCGGGATCTCCGGCACGCCCACGGTCTTCATCGACGGCCAGCAGTGGGACAACAAGTCGGACTTCATGACGGTCCTGAACGCAGCTGTCGCAGCAAAGAAGTAGTAATCGAGGCTTAGGCCTCCTGCCCGCTGGAATTTCCGTGGGCGGGAGGTCTTGGGCTACCCTTATCTAGCGCTCGCGCGCACCAGCTCCGGCTTGCCGGGGCATTAGTCCCGGCTAGTCCGGGGCACCAGCTCCGGTCTGCCGGAGCGCGCCTCCTTAGCTCAGTTGGCCAGAGCACCGCTCTTGTAAAGCGGGGGTCGTCGGTTCGAATCCGACAGGGGGCTCTTAGTTTGGCTCTGACCTGCAGGTATGTTGATTCTGGTCAGAGCCATTTGAACTTTTTGGCGCCGGACTCACCTTTAACTCACCTGAATCAGATTTGGAGACCGGTCTTGCCGGGCGCTCCTGGTCCCCCGTTGGCTGCGTCGAAGGCGCCGAGCACGGCCCGTGTGTCGATCGCTTCTTTGTATTCCTCGACGTAGTGCTTTCGGGTCATTGACACCTTGGAGTGTCCTGCCTGGTAGGCGGCCGTTTCGGCGCCCATGGTCCGTGCGATGAGAGTCGCGTTGGCCTTGCGGAACGTTTTGAACGTCACCCACGAGTATCCGATTTCGTCCGCGGCTTTGCGCCAGGTCTTGCCGACATTGTTCGGATCGCACACCGTTCCTGTGGATGAGGGAAAGACCAGGTCCAAGTGATTCCCAGTGGCG
Organism: Arthrobacter gyeryongensis; assembly: GCF_039543785.1. NCBI lineage: Bacteria > Bacillati > Actinomycetota > Actinomycetes > Micrococcales > Micrococcaceae > Arthrobacter > Arthrobacter gyeryongensis. Next base: position 205,216 of record NZ_BAABKK010000032.1, on the reverse strand, counting down.
TTGCTGCTTTGCCTGAGCTGTCGCCTTCGAAGCGACTCGGCGAGATTTGGCGGTATGGTCACGTAGCGGAATCCGTGCTCGGATTTTGGGTGGTCTTGAATGGTGACACCCCCGGTGGAAGTACGGATGACTGTGGCGTGGACATGGACGGTCGGCGGGTCTGCCTCGAGGTCGACATCAGCCCAGGACAGTGCGAACAGTTCGCCTGGGCGTAGGCCTGTGGTGATGAGGACGTCGGCGATTTGGTGGAGTTCCTGGGACCTCGTGCGGCCAAGCATCGATCCCTGCTCCCAAGCAATGAGCTTGGTCCTCAGATCCAGAAACTGTTCCGGATCCAGAGCTTGAGGTTTTGCCGCCCGACTTCTCGGGATAGAGATTCCTAGGACCGGATTGATGCTCACCGCGTCGTGGCGCAGCGCAATTTTGAACATCGATGACAACACGGCCCCGCAAGTGCGGGCCGTAGCCGGGCCGGCCGCGTCGACAACATTTCGAATGAAGTGATCCACGACGCCTGGCGTGGTCTCTCCAACGCGGACAGAGCCGATTCCAGGCAGAATGTACTTCTTGACGCTGAATGCGTACTTGTCTTTGGTCCGCGATGCCTTGTCCGAGCGTTGCAGCTCTGCCAGGTAGACCTCTGAGAGGTCGGATCTGGTCTGTTGCGCTGATGAGGGCGTTGCCTTGGGTCTGTCTTTTTTGCAGTTTGATTTGGAGATTTCGCCGTGCCGCTGCGGCGGATGGTCCGCGGGCTTCGATTTTTCGCGTTTGCCCGTCGAGGTCCCGGTATCTGGCCCGTGCACGCCAGCTTCTTGCTGTTGCCCGGTCAGTGCGGATGAGACCCCATGTTCCGAGGGGCAGTGGGTACCTGCTCATTTATCGCGTGCAGGTTTTGGGCCGGTTACGGCTCTGCGTGCAGCGACAGCCAGGCAACGAAGTCGCTTTGCCTGATTCGCAGGTGCCTGCCGATGCGGTATGCGTGTGGCCCGACGTGCTTGGCTCGCCACTGGTAGAAGGTCTGTTCGGGGATCTGAAGCTGAGCGCAGATCTCCTTCGGGGTTAGCCACTGTTGGTCAACCTCGACGGGCTGGTTGCGATTTGGCGTCTTAGTCATTGCAGTCTCCATGGTCTTGGTCACCTGACACACAGCCAGGCTCTGTTCCAACTTCATGGGGGACAAAGGTGCAGACGGCATGACCGTGCGGAGGAGCAGAGCGATCTTGATGTCAGAGCTGCCAACCGACAGTAATGGGGCTGATCTGTTGGGAAATCGAACCTTCCAGCCATGGGCCGGGTTGTTGTTGCCGGTTGGCCTGCGACGAAGCCCAGTCGGCAACGCGCTTGAGGTGTTCGTACTGCGACGACTGTTCCCAATCGTGGTCTGCCGGTGCAGGTCCCAGAGGGAGGGGTGAGTCGTCGATACCCCAGCGGTCCCTGTAGATGGCAACCCTGGCGACCAGGCGGGCGGTATCTGTCGCGGTCACGTTCGGCGGGAGCGTTTGGAGGAGTTTTCGTTTCCATTCAGTGTCCTGCGTCAAAGCGGCCGATGCGACTTGCTTGGCCCGCTGCCTGATCTTATGGGTTACTTGGTTGATCATGTCGGCGAGGTCGGGCCGGTTGGTATGAAGTGGTTCGGGGATGACGACACGGTCGCCGGCTGGCAGGCGGGATGAGAAATTGACGAGCCGGGCGTGCAGAACGGCTGCGACGTCCTTTGCATCGCCGCTTGTTTCCAAAGCGGCCATGACAGTCCGCTGAGCCCCGGGCCGGCTGGCCGCGGTCGCTCGGCGCCAGGCTGCGACGGCCGCGCCCCACGAGGGGGATTGTTGCAACACCTCATCAATCTCCGAATTGCGCGCCTTGACGAACCTTGTCAGATCTTCGGCGGCTGCGATCTGGGCGAGGTAGTCGTATTCCGCGCTGAGCCGTTCCAGGCTGTCGGCGTTGGACTGTTCGGCGTCGCGGACTTCGTGAGCGGTTCGCTCGGCGCCTTCTGCCGCGAGCACTTCGGCGAGGATCTCCTGCGATTGCGGTTGCAAGGAGGGGTCCAGCGGTTCGTGGTCGGTGGGGTCGTTTTCGCTGACGTACGCGTAATTGCCGCCACGTCCTCGCGTCATGCTGACGTAGAGAAGCTCGCGGGTGAGCCGTCCCTGGGTGACGACGGTGTGGCCGGTGTCGACCGTGATTCCTTGGGAGCGGTGGGCAGTGGTCGCGTATCCCAGTTCCACGGCCGACTCGACATACTCGCGGTGCAGGGTGACGATGGCGCCGGTGTCCCTCCGGACCGCCACCAGGGAGCCGTCGCGCTTGCCGACACGTACGACGTCGAGCAGAGTGCCGTTGCGGATGAAGTCACCGTTGCTGTCGGCAACGGTGCGGTCGTTGCGGCGAGCGATGACCGTGTCACCGCGCCCGACACACAGCGTGTCCCTCAGGAGTGCTGTCTGTTCGGCGTCCACAAGACCCTGGATCACGCGGTCCGCCTGGGCCCGTTCGTTGAGCATGCCGACTGTGTCGTTGTCCGCGGCAATAAGGATGGACGACCTTCCGGCCAGGATGTCAGCTCGCCAGTTCAGATAAGCCTGGTCGACCACGTCCAGATAAGCGCCGTGCCGGATCCGTTGATGCTGCTCGTAGTCGCTGATGGCTGCGACGTCCCCGGCACGGAGCTTCAACGAGGCATCCCGTTCCCAGGCGTCCTCGAAGCGCAAGATGGTGCGGAGCCGCGCGGTCTTGCCCTGCCGGTCCAGCCAGCCCAGGACCCCGCCGGCGTCGATGGCATCCAGCTGCCCGGGATCGCCCACCAATAGGATCTTTGCTCCGGCGTCCCGGGCCTGTTCCACAAGCGCGGCGAGCTGAAGGGTCGACACCATCGAGGCCTCGTCGACGACCACCAACTGGTTCGAATGGAACCGCCACCGGTCCTGCTCGGCGGAGAGCCAAGCGGCTTTCTGTGCGAGCAGAGCGGTCTGCGGGCTTGACTTTGCCACAGGATTGGTGAGCCGCCGCTCTGCATCGAAGAACCGCTCAGCCCGGCGACTGGCCCCCCCACGGGCGGACTCGTACAGCCACTTGGAGACATTCTCCGCGACCATTGACAGTTCCCGTCCGAGGACCTCGGCGCTCGCCGCCGCGGGCGCCAATCCGACGACGCTGCCGGGACCGAACTCTGCTTCCCAGGCTGCCTTGATTGCGCCGAGGGTGGTGGTCTTGCCGGTTCCGGCGGGTCCGACGACGGCGTCGAGCCGGTTTACGCTTAGCAGGATCTCTGCAGCGGCGGCCCTCTGGTCGTCGTGCAGCCCGAATTTGCCGTGGTGCTGGTAGCCGGTGAGTGCCTCCATGGCGACGGTCGCGCGGACGGCCGGGCCGCCGTCGTCGTTCCTTGCCGCCATGACGGCCTCCTCGCAAGCGAGGGTCGTGGCATCGGTGTAGAGGCGGGACCCGTGGAAGTCGAAGACGCTCCGCCTGCCGAGACGCAGATCCGGACTGCGCGTCCGCGGGGACGCTGTACCGGTACTCGTTGAGGTGAACCGATTGGGCCTCGGCGGCGGTGGCGAGGGCGTCGATCAGGGCGTTGCGGTCCGCGGGTGTATGGCAGCGGATCGCGGCGCAGACCCGTTCGGCCTCGGCGAGGAGGTTCCACCGGTTCCAGGTGGCGCGTTTGGCCGCCACACGCTCCCGGGTCAGTGTTGCGACGGCGTCGATCCAGTCGGCGGTGAAGTCGGACGAGCGGAACGGATTGGTCCGTGACCTCCGGATGGTGTTGGCCAGAACGAGCCGGGGCTCGAAACCCTTGGCTGCCGCGCGTGCCTGCCATCTTGCGGAGAGTTCGTGGAGAGGGGTGATGGTGTCGGGTTTGGGGGTTCGGGTGGAGAGGGTTGCCTGCTGGCGGAGCTTGATGGTGGTTGTCGCAGATGGGGGAGTGCCGTGGTCTTTGGTCCATTCGGCCACGAGGCGGTCGGTTTCTACCTCGATGAGGCGCGAGCGGTTGGAAAATTCGCGGATCAGGCTGTCATCGACGCCGGTCAGCTGCGCACTCGGGTTGTGCGCGGTGGTTGCGGGCTCCCGGATGCCGGTGTCGGTCCCGAGGTCCCGGTGGAGGGCATCGAAGAGCAGCCCGTTGTAGTGCTCGCTGGCAGCGACCGCGGCCTTGTAGAGGGTCCTGGAGTCCAGTGCGACCCAGGCACCGTCGGTGACCCGCTGGACACGGTTGGCGATGACCAGGTGCGTGTGCAGCTGCGGGTCCCCGGCACGAGACTCCCAGTGGTCAAACGCTGCCGCGATCGCGCCGCGGGTGCCGACGTGTGCTACGCCGTTGCGACCCGCACGGGTGTGGATGACCAGCTCCTCGAGCCACCCGAGTGCGGCGTTGACGGCGTCGTGGTGGGTTTGGAGGATCTGGTCTTGGAGGGTCCGCGGGCTCAGCGCCCAGAGCACGGAGACTGATTTGGGGACGCTGAAGGTCAGGTCGAAACCGGCGACAGCGCGGCGCGTGCCGGCTTGTCCTTGGCGGTTTTGGACGAGTGTGGGTTGGCCGTGCGGGCGGCCCAGGGGAGCGCCGGTGTCCGGATGGACCGTTTCGTCGAAGATGGCGTTGGCATCGGTTTCGGTGACCGGATCGCCGCGGGCCCGGCTGACGCCGCCCAGCCCGCCACCGAGCCAGCGCCCCTGCGGGGTCCCGGCCTTCATGTAGTAGCTTGTGGCGTCCCGGGGAGCGGGCGAGACGTCGTCCATCATCGTAGTCTTGAACAGGTACCTCAGACCTGACTGCGCGGAGAGCCTGGCGATGGACATGGTCATGGCCGTCTCCGTATCCGCGGTCGGCGGTGCCGTTGCCCGTTGCCGCAGCCTGTAAAGCAGAATTGCTTCGAGGTGCGAGACAGTTCGAAGTCTTGACCACATTCACCGCAAGTCTTCCCATTCACGTCGGTTCATCAACGCCGAGCCCGTCTGCTACATGACTCCCCGTGAGTCAGCCCTCACGGCGGTGCCTTGGATGCCAGAGGTGTAAACAAATGGGGAAGTTCCTTCCGCGTGCAGGGGGATGAGAACTGTGGTGCCGCTTGGCGACGTCGACGCACACTGGTGCGGGGTGAGCCCGTAGAGGTGTATGACGCGGGGTTCGAGGGTGAGCCGGATTGTTGCGGTGAAGCACGTGGGTCTGTGTCCTGATCAGCGGATCCTCCAAGCGGCGCTGATATTGATTCTCGCTTCAAAGGATGGGTGATTCTGATGGACGTGATGTTCGAGCGCGTTGCCGGACTGGACATCGGCAAGAAAGTCGGTGACCGTGTGCGTGCGCACGCCCCGGGCCGGGCGGTGGTCGTCACGGCGAGACGCGCACGTTCCGGACCATGACGCGCTCGCTTGAGCTGATGAGGGACTGGCTGGTCGGGCAGGGCGTGACGCTGGCGGCGATGGAGTCGACCAGCACCTACTGGAAGCCGGTGTTTTATGCCTTGGAAGAGCAGATGGAGTGCTGGCTGCTCAACGCCGCCCACATGAAGGCCGTCCCGGGCCGCAAAACCGACGTCAAAGACGCTGAGTGGATTGCGCAATTGCTCGAGCACGGTCTGCTCCGGCCCTCGTTTGTTCCGCCTCCGCCTCCGCCGATCCGCCGGCTGCGCCTGCTGACCCGGTACCGGGTGCAGTTGATGGGGGACCGGACCAGGGACGCCGGCCGGTTGGAGAAGATGCTCGAAGATGCCAGCATCAAGATCTCCTCGGTGGCCTCGTCCGTGACCACGGTCTCCGCGCGTGCCATGCTCGCAGCGTTGATCGCGGGGGAGGCTGACCCGGAGGTCCTGGCGCAGCTGGCGAAGGGAAAGATGCGCTCCAAGATCCCTGACCTGATCGAGGCGCTGACCGGCCATTTCGATGCCGATCACGCCCGGCTGGCGGCTGCGATGCTGGGTCGCCTGGACCGGGTTGACGCCGCCTTGACGGCACTGGATGAGACCATCGACACCGCTTCGCGGCCGTGGGCCCACCAGATTCAGTTGCTGCAGACGATCCCGGGAGTGGGGCTGAAAGTCGCGCAGGCCATTGTCGCCGAAACCGGCGGCGAGATGTCCCGGTTCCCGTCGGCGGCGCACTTGGCGGCCTGGGCCGGAGTCGCGCCGGCGATACACGAGTCGGCAGGGCGCAGGACCCTGGCCGGTGCGAGGCACGGAAACAAGTGGCTCACCTCGGCACTGGTCGAGGCGGCCGCGTCGGCGGCCCGCCGTAAAAACACCTACCTCTCGGCGCAGCAGGCCCGGATCGCTTCCCGCCGCGGCGCCAAACGGGCACAGGTCGCGGCCGCCCATTCAATCCTGGACAGCGCCTACTACATGCTCGAACGCAACGAGCCCTACCGCGACCTCGGACCCGACTGGCTGCAACACCGGCACGACGAGGCACATACCCGACGTCTGGTCGCCCAGCTCGAACGGCTCGGACACACCGTCGTCATCGACCCAGCCGCCTGATTCCCAGACCCACCTATTGCCCGGAGCGGCACCTCCGGTCGGTCACCCACGCCCTGCTCGGGCTATTCACGGGTTTGTACGTGATGCGGAAGTATCTTCCGCGGGCCGAGGAGTGAGAATTGTGGTGCCGCTTGGCGACGTCTCATTACATTGGTGCGGGTAAGGCCGTAGAAGTGTATGACGCTGGGCGGAGCACGACGGCCTAGAGAGCAGGATGCTCGCCGCGCCAGATGCGCGGCGCCTTTCGCAGGCAACTCTGCGGGACATTGTGACCGATTACCTCGCCAGTCACGGTCCTTTCCCCGACGGCATGAGTGTCGAGGTCGCGCGCCGGGACGGCTCTGGCTGGGAGCAGGCCGTCGTCGTGGAGCGACCGGGCACCGATGAACGGGCCGTCGAGTAGGACGACGGCACCCAGGCCTGGCGCGATCACAGCGAGCTGCGTCCACGCCGTTAACGGTCGTCGGTACCTCGATTTTTCAGCTAAGAGCCATTGTCGGGCAGTCGATTCCTGAACTGTGCGATTTGCTCGTCTCGCTTCGCCTTCCGATTGACGAAGATTGATGAGGCAGCGCCGAGGGCTCCGGCCGCGACAAGGAACAGAACGCCGATCCATCCCAATAGCTGGTAGATCACCCAGCACATCAGCAGAAACCCCACCACCCCCCAAATGGCGCGATTCACCTTCTTGCTCATGGCTCATCCTATTGACCCGGTAGGGACTTCCGCGACACGGATCGCGCCGGAGGCACGCGCCTGTTTTGATGGCCCGTGTGGCAGTCTTCTTCTTTGATGGTGACCAGGGGCTGTGGGATTTCCAGGCGATGATGCGGCGGGCACTGGCAGCGACGATCGGCGAGCTCCGCAGGCTTCGGCCCGGGACCGGAGGAGACATGAGTGTCGAGGCGTTCGTCACCGACAGGGAGGTCGTCGCGGAACGGTTGCGGAGCCGCGTGACCAACCTCGAGCGCGTGCGGTTCGAGGCCTTCAGGCAGAGCCTCGCCCGCCTGCGATTGCGGGACGACGAGCTAGCGGCCTATCTCAACGAGTTTTACCTGCAGCGTCGCTTTGCGGATGTGATGTTCTACAACGACGTCCTGCCAGTGCTGGCAGAGCTGCGACGAAACCACCATGTCGGCCGCTTGTCCAACGGTAACTCCTACCCGAAACGCCTCGGCCTGAAGGATTACTCCAGGCCGCCGTCCTTTCACAGGAGCACGGCGTCGAAAAACCAGATTGCCGGATCTTCGACATCGCTTCGGACCTGTTGCCCGGGGAACCGCGGATCATGGTCGGCGACTCACTGGCCAATGACATTGCAGGAGCCCAAGCCGCAGGTTGGACCGGGGTCTGGCTCAGCAGGGAAGGCGCCCCGAGCCCGAAAGCTGTCCCAGACCTTACGATTCGAAGCCTGCGCGAACTTCTCCCCATAGCGAAGGCCTTGTGACTCTGCATCCCTACTTGGGATCCTTGAACGGACAGTCCGTGTGGGCGGTGGTACGGGAAATGTTTAGCTTTTTGGCCGTTCCCTAAGTTTTTCGTCAACTCCCATGCTGTTGGCTCATGGGCGGAGATAGTTCAAGATTTGAGCATCAGGCTCAGTGGCATCGGCGGAGGACAGCCGGGGGCCCTTGTATCTCGACTCGTGCCTAGGGAAGCGGACGATGACCGGAATCGACGATCTCATACCCAAGTCCGAGGACCGTTGGGACACCGCCACAAGAAGAGCACAGGGAATTGCAGACCTGGGTCTCGGCGGTGCCCTGAAGACGTACTACACGCTCTATTTCCCGGCCGGGGTAATTATCCTTGTCGCGGTGGGGACAGTGGGCGGGATGCTGGTCTTCGGAGGCGTCCCGGCGGACTGGCCGTCATTTTTGCTGTTAGGTTTCTTCCTCGCGTGGCTGGGTGCCGCCATCGGTGGACTCATTTACAACGCGAAGAAGATCCGGCCCGTAGTGGAACCCGGCAGGATAGCCGTGCTGCTCTCCCTGGAGGACGAAGAGCGGAAAGACATCCGGCGCCAGGTTCTCGGGAAGACCCCCGTTGATCCGGAGCATCTTGTCGTCTCGCGGGCCGCCGCTGTGCAACTGCGAAAGAATGTCGCCACACAGCTGATCTGGATGTCCATGTTCCCGCTTGTATTCATTCCCCAAGTCATACGAGGAGCCGGGTTCATCGCATGGTTCATGGGGGCTGGCGTGGTTGTCTTGGTGATTGGGACGATGTTCGTTGTTCGCGACTTCCTGCGTGCTGGCAGGTTCCTCGCCAGGACAACGGAGCCGGGAGACCCGGACGCAGCCAATGACGACAACAGCGGCCGGCCGTAGCCTCCGTTTCGACAACCAGTCGCTCTTCATCGCTGGATTTCGACAACTACCGCCCGCTGCGCCCTACGGAGCGGCGCCCGGTAAGGGATCTTCTACCGGACACTTGCCAAGGAGTTTCGTTTGGTCATGAATTCAATGAGCCCGACGTGCCCTCGAAAGACTCGTTGACACGAAGTGGGCGATGCTCTGGAGCCTATATGTCAGGACCGCCCAGGTCTCGTTGAGGTTCTGCCGTAAGCCAAGGTTCGTAAAACACCCGGGTCCATGGAAACTGAAAGATCGGAGGCCCTTCGATTCGATCACTCGAGGTCAGAAGAAGAAGGTACTTTTTCAGCAGATCGAAATGAAGGTCAAGGGCAGCGTCGACGTCGCCGTATGAGGGAAGGTCAGCAGTCGGCCTCAGTTGAGCGTGCGCGACATGCTCATTGACATACTTCTCAACCTTCTTTGATGCTTCACGCAATGCCGCCAGATCCGCGGAGGGAATCGCTCCCTCCAGATGCCCTTGATAGTGAGGATCAGCGATTCGGGTGAAGGTCTGATCCAAGTGAAGTGCGATGGCAACCTGCGTTCCGCCTATGTACCATTCTCGTGTGACTCGGTGCGGCTGCTCCGCCAGCCGTGTCAACAGTTGAGTGAAGGATCCTGTCCTCGAATCTGCATCCACCATCTTCCGAATCCCCAGCGCCGCCGTTGAGGCGTAGAGTTCACCCACCCATTGCGCGAAATACGGCTGTGCGTGCGCGACTGGACTTCTCTTAGCGGCCTCAAGGAAGGTGTGCCAAGTTGCTCTGTGCCTAAGGAGGTTTGCGACCTCATCGTCGATTCTGCTGATCAGCTCACTCCACTTTCGTGGTGGGGCCGTCTCGATGCGGGTCCTAGAAGCCAGGTCGGCGCGGCCGTACTCCTTGGCCAAAGCTGAAAGCTCAATCCGGGGCTTCCAAGATTCTGCTTGCTGGTTGCCCATACGGCCGTACCCCCATCAATTCGTTAGACCAGCGAGGCCCCGTCATTAGTTCCAACCGTGCGTCCGAGTATGTCCGCATAGCTCCCGAGCCCGGATTGGCGCAGGTACGGCGGGCCAGCGGACGCCGCACTCAAGTTCACACGCTCCCGAAGCGCTCAAAACCCAAGACGTAAAGAGGCCGCTCCAGCGACCGGAGCGGCTCCCTTCTACCACCAATGCGCAGCCCTCAGCCCTCCGAACCGCTCACCTTGGGGAGCGGAATCTTGCTCAGGATGTCCCGCTCTGCCTTGATTGCGGCGATGCGCTGCTGTATCGGCCCAAGGTCCGCGATCCGCGTGTTGTGACCTTCCACTGCATCGCGGTGTTGGTCGAGGTGCCAATTGACGCTACGCAGCACCTCAGCGAAGCTCTTGCCGATCTTCTCTGGGTCGGGGGCCTCTCCCGCCGGGTTGACGAATTCAACCGTGAGCCTGCGCCCGGAACTGTCTACGTGGCCGGCTGGCGGGTTAAGAGTGTATGTCGTCGGACGGATCGAAAACAGTCCAGCATCCCCGGTAAAAGGGACAGCGAGCCGGTACACCTTTACAGACCTGCGCACGTCATGGAATGAGTACTCCCGGCCGAGGTTCACGGTCCTGTCGACGGAGTCCGGCGTGCCGTCTGGCTCATGGATTCTGAGGCCCATGACTCCATGGCGTTTGAGGAGTTCAGCGGCTACTTTATCGGGCGATGTTGCCAGAAGACCGCCGGGGTTCCATCGCGCCAGATCCTCGGCGTAGTCGTTCATCTTCGATGTCAGGAACTCCGCGATCCCTTGTCCCGCAAACAGGGTCCTGACTCGCTTGTTATCCACTGGGATGTCCATACGTATCCTTGCTCTTAGTAATTGACTGCTCGGAACGAGGGACCTAGAGTTTCGGACTGGAATAGTTCGGGCCCTAGGCCCCTCGGAGGCCGGGCGTTGACGCGCCCGGCCTCCACCTTTAAATGTGACAGCCGGCAGACCAAATTACAACGTTGGGATTTAGCCGCAGGCTGCGTACGCAACACAGCATGCCGTCGGGCTCGCGGAGGAGGCTTGCTTGCGGCCTCAGGGGCGTCCTGTGTCCGTTGAGGGATCCTTTACCGGACGCTCTGAACAAAATCTGTCTGCAGGGATTGGGGCGCACCTCCGAACGAGCAGCGAATCTTGGTGGATGCTTAGACCATGCCCTCGAAGCCGAGCACCCCACGCACCTTGGGGTTCGCCGTGTGGAGCGACAACGTCGCCCTTGTCCGCGAACTGCTGGACGCCGGTGCTTCTGTTGACAATTACGGTTCTGACACAGCTGCCGATGTGACGCCGTTGATGGAGTCGGTCGACGAGCTTGAGCCCTTCTATGACGCTTCCAGGCTCGTTCTGACGCGGCTTCTCCTCTCGGCCGGTGCTGATGTAGCTAGGCGCGACAACACCGGACGCACTGCCTCGCACTACGCTGTCGGAGCTGGTCGCATGGCGGTCGAGGTTCTCCTCGCGGCCGGTTCGGATGTAGACGCCGCCGGTGACGGAGGGGCCACACCGCTACACGAAGCGATCGTCCGCGGGAATGTCTCAGCAATCGAAGCCCTCAGTCAGGGTGGCGCGAATCGCAGCGCCCAAGACCACACAGGTCGCACACCCGCGGACCTGCTGTCCGAGAACAAGGATGTCTTCACATCTGAGGAACTCGCTGCCGTGAATCTTCTGCTTGAGTCCGCCTAGTCTGCGCCCGTTAGACGTTCGCGAGACGCTTATCTACGGTTCGTGACGTTGCCGGGGACCCGGCGTTGCGTCGCGATAGATCGTGCTTCTCAGACCTTGAGTGTCCCGGTCATCCAATCCTCGAGGTAGCGCATGACGGTCGGTGCGACCCATACACGGCTGTCATCCACGTGGTTCCAGACGTAGATCTCGTGATTTCCGGTGAGAGAGACGGCGAACTGGTCACCGTTGCCAGCGTCAGCAAAGAAGACGAGTCCCGCGAAGGGCATATAGAGCCGCCGGAAGTCTGAATTATTCCGGAAATAGGCGTTGTCCTCAGCAATTCGGTGCGTGGGCCAAAGCAGGCCCAGACCGTACTCACCCTCGATGCCATTCGTCTCTGCCAGGAGTTGCCGAAGTTGGTCAGGGAGCTTGTACCCTAGTTGGGCTTCGCACGCTAGAACAGCGTCCGCCGCTGCAGGGGCACCGAAAGCTGCCTTACCCCAGTGCCGAATCTGTTCCACGAGCATGCCACCATCATGCCGCACCGGGTTCCGGGCCGCTCCCTCACGGCAGTAGACGTCACCGTCCGTCCGTTGAAGGATCGATCACCGCACCCTCGGTGCCCGATAGCCGAACGTTGAGCCGGCTCTTTGCAGGCGGGGCCCGGTGGGCCATTCTCGTTGCGGAATGCTGCACGCCTCACTGGTTATGAGAGGCCACCTTTTTTGAAGAGGTCCGTCCACCGTTTCCTCCGCGGGCCCGTGCGGGCACGCGTCAGTTCACGCATCGCCTCGTAACGGGGTTGGTCCATGAATACGCCGAACCAGCTCCAGTGAACCCCGGACACGATGACGTCGCCACTCATCACGGACCCGTCGCGGTATTCGCCCGCCGGAGGCCGGGGAATGCCCTTGGCGATCACCTCACCGATGTTCACGCTGAACGCTGAGGCTTTCTGCGCTGTGAGGACACTAAACAGTTCCGGCCGTATCCTGGCCGGTCCCTGCCTGAAAGGATTGGGGACTTCACTGTCGGTAAACAGGGGCGGTGCGGTGGCCATGAACTCTCGCGTCGGCAGCTCTCCTGCGTCCTCCCATAGCAGCAGTTCTACTACCGGGTTTTCGGTGCCTTTTGGCCAGCCGGGTTTATGCCCTACCACCACCACGATCGCGCGCTTACCGCCCGGAGACCGCAGCAGGACAGCATCACCGACGTCAAACGCCACACCGTGCGGCACGGAACGCTTCAAACGCTTCGGTGCCGGCTGCGGTCCGGCCAGCTTCCTCCGTAGCCTCTCCAGCACTTGCTGCCGCTGTTTCGCCAGGCCAGGATCCTCCTCTTCCCAGCGGGCAACGTCGCCCCCGCGGTCAAGGATGTCCAGTGCCGTGTCCCGCACGTCGGGACGGAGTCGACCGGTCTCATGCTGGGCCGCGGCCAAGGCAAGCCAAAACACCACACCGTCGTCCGGGTCGTCCGCCTGCGCCGCATAAGAATTGATGAGCTTTGCCGTCAGTTCCTCGGGAGGGACTCTGCCGAGGATCCCCTCCCGCCAGTCCGCACGCACATCAGCGGCCACGTCATCGGAAAAAATCGCAGTACCCCAGCTACCCATGAAGACAGCATAAACACGACCACACAACCATCACCGACCTCAGCTGATACAGACCCAGAGCTCAGAGCCCGACGAATTTCACAGACAGCCTGTCCAGCGCAGAGCGCCGGCCAGTTTCATTTGAGCATCCCTCGAAGCGAACGCGACACAGTTCGCTTCGAGGACGATCCTAATCGGCGGTGCGTTTGACCGGCCCTAGAAGCTTGACCGAGCCCACTGTTCTCCCAATGCGGATCGCTCCGCTTCTTCGTTCGGGCCTAGGTCGAGGACCTCAGAGACTGACGGGTCCCTATCGATTACATGGCCGATGCCAACGACTCGGTACACGCCCGCATCATCTGGATGCTCATCTCCGCAGAGCGCGCACCAATCCCCGTCTGGCCGGGCGACATAGAGCACGGGCCTAATTCCGTCGAAGACACCAATGCACACGTAGCACTTCGTCTCATGAGGCAGACCCTGCGGTAGAAGTGGGTGCGTCACAGACATGCGCCCCTCGTCGGGGGTACAGGAACACGCCCGGCAGACAATCCGTTCCCCGGCTTCATGCCGCAACTATCGCATGCGTCAATCTTCCTGCAGCTCAACGAAGTTGCGACGCGCGGGACACAAATGCACACTATTTCGCGCATGGCCTTCCCCTTCTTGCCTTTCCTGAGGCTGCCCGTAAGCCGGTCGATCACCGTGCTGCGATGGCCCGCTCGCCACCCCGCACAATTGCTGGTCACGACTACGTACGTAGGACCCGCACGATCAAATGCACGGCGACGTATCAGGGGCCAGGTAATGCTGGTGCTTATTTATGAGGCTTTGGAGCAACTCCGCAGCTGTGCGCAGTTCATGTTGGTCGTTCATGAACGCCGTCGAGCTGGCCCAGAGGACTTTCTCCCGGATGATCCCGGCCAAGCCTGCGGCATTCGTATAGTGCCAAACAATTCCCTCCGGCCAGCTTTTGCTTGAGAGCAGGTCAGGAAAACCGTGCGAATCGGGCAGCAGGGGAAATGGGCTCATTCGCCAAGAATAGGGCGTCAGACACGGACCCGACCAAACTCAGATTTGGCCGGGTCACCTGAAGTCAGAGACTAGACCACGTCCTCCTCGACATGGGGAGTGGCAGTTGCCTCTAATGAGCGATGCTCACCCTGAGTAGTGTCGTCATCGCTGCTAGTTCGTTCCTCGAGGATGGTGACCTCAATCTCTGGAGCCTTCCACGGGATGTCAAACTTTTCGTTCAACCCGAGCATGCCAATGATGATGCCCGCTTGCTGGCGGCAAAAATCGTAAAGGGTTTCTAGGGCCTCAGAGCCCTCGACTGCCAAGGCATAGTCCCTATCAGTTTCAGCAGCCCCGGTATCCAAGAAGAGAGAACCGATAGTAACGGTGAAACCGGCTTCCTTGTTTGCGCCATGTAATGTGCCGATAACCACGCGACCGGCTTCAACGACTTCTTCCTTGGAGTAGGCGGCCGTCCACTGCAAGTGGTCCTCTGCTTCATGGTCGGAATGTGCCTCCACGCTGAGGACTTTGGGGTCCACGAGAATGAAGGCCCTATTGAATTCAGTCATGGTCTCGGCCGCACCAAGTCCTTGATACGGTCCACATTCTGGTGAGTTTCGTGGACGTGCCGGGTTCGAGGTCCGCCGCTGTTGATATAGGCGTCTCGAATCAATTGTCCGCGGGAAGGAGTAGTAACTGGCTCCTCGACTTCGATGTCGAGCACCAGGCGCGCGCCCAGAACATGCAGTGTCTTGGCTAGATTTCGAACTGTGATGTTGCGGTCTCCCGAGAGTCTGGCCGTGATTTCACTGCGGGGAACTCTCAGTAATCTTGCTAGATCAGAGCGACCGACCTGTGCCTTTTCCATCGCGAGGGCAATCAGCTCACTAGCATCCACCATCGCGGCTTCCTCGGCGTAAACCGCCTGAAACGTGGCGTCCCCGACAGGGAAGACGTTTGAGGTCTCCATATTGCCCCTCCCCTTCAATTCCACTCCCAGAAGATGTTGACAGCCTTCTGGATTTCCCTATTCACTCTGCTATCGGCCGGCTTGGGCCGCCCATGAGTCGCGTACCAAGTTACGTGGTACCGGATCAGATACAGCCTGTACTTGTCCGCTTTAAGCTCGAAGATATCGAGCTCGTCGCGTTTGGCAAGGTGTCGAAGATTTTCTGGGCTTTTGATGTTGTGATGGTCGCGTAGACGCTCGAAGTACCGAAGGTACTTCGCTTGAAACCGCCGGTCCAAACTGCCCAGGAATTCCTCTGCATCGCATGCCCCCGACCTACGAACCATCGCCAGGACGGTGTCGCAATCTGGCAACAGTCGCTTACAGTGTTCGTGTTCAGTCATAACTGAACAACCGCTTTCAAGGTATCACACGCACCAAAGCTTCGACATATCGTTCTGATCACGCTTCTTAGGCTCTTCCCCATATAAGGCCCCATGACTGCAGTTGGCCGAGGCATAGGGCCCAATCATAGTTCCTCGCCGGGCGCAGGTGGCGTGAGAAGGGCGGCAAATTATGCTGTGCCCTTGGGCTTTGATGGCACAAGCTGGCGGCCGATGCTGGCTTTGTTGAGGTGTCCGTAGATCGTTGAGCGCGGGACTTGAAGCAGGTCGGCAATGCGTTGGACGGTGTGGCTCCCGGCGTCGTAGAGCTGTTCGGCGTGATTGGCTTGGTCGGGCGTCAGTTTCGGACGTCTGCCTTCGCTTTTTCCCGGGGCGCGGGCGGCCGCGAGTCCGTCGCGGGTATTGCCGATAATGAGCTCGCGCTGGAGTTCAGCCAGGACGGCGAGCATCCCGAACATCGCCCGTCCTTCCGCGGTGGCGGTGTCGATGCCTTGCTCCAGGACACGCAAGCCCACGCCTCGTTCCCGGAGGCCCGCCCCGAGAGTAACAAGGTGCAGTACCTAGCGTCCGAGCCGGTCGAGGCGGGTGAAGACGAGCTGGTCGCCGGGTCGGTTGGCCGACGCGAGCGCTTTATCAAGCTCGGGCCTGCTGGCTTTGGCGCCGCTGGCGTGATCGATGTAGATGTTTTCAGGGTCGACGCCGGCATAGATCAGTGCATCTGATTGGTGGTTAGGGTTTTGCTCTACGGTGGAGATCCGCGCGAATCCGATCAGGGAGACGCCTTTGGTTGATTCAGGACTGCGACTTAGGGCCGCCGAGCCAGTAGAGCGCAACGTCGACATCTCTCGCAGTCCAGGCGTTCCCATGCTGCTTCGCGATCGACCGCAGTTCTTCTACCAACTCCATGTAGCGCCCGTACCTGCCGCGCAAGAGCGGACGATGCAAAATGTTCAATCCAGCTCGGGCGCGCCGGTCGTACACAGCCATGCGCTCGGGTGCTGCTGCCAGCAGGAGAGCTGACGCTAGTGCGTCCCCTGTTCTGAAGCCAGGCAACGGCTTCAGCTCCCCCCGACCAGCCGTAGCCGCTTGAGGTACGGAGAGCGAGACGTCGGTAACGGCACGCACCGCGTTCTCCGTCACCGCCCGCACTTTCGGTTCTTGCCATGTCATCAGATCGCTGACCCAGGGAGTATTTGCACGGAGGCGCTTCCAGAACAGCAGGGCCCCGATATCGGCCTTACCGATGCTGCCGCTCGCCTGAATTCGGTCAGCGACTTCCTTGAGCACTTGGTCGTATGCCGGCGATGTAGCCGCCATATAGGCGCCGTGGGCTGCGCGAAGTGTCTCCCAGACCTGCGAGTCGTCCACGGCGTGGGGCGCTTCGTCCTGCTCGTCCATAGCTGGAAGCATGCCACACACGTTGCCAGTCGTCCGGCCGTGACGAGCAGGCATGGCAGAAGATGAATATGCGGGCCAGTGCGGGGGAGCCCGATGCTGGGATTGTCCCAGTCCCAAGGAAGTGGGACGGCGTCCCACTGCGCTGTCGTCCGCACAGCTCAGCGTGGGTTGAGAGAATCAAGTATGGCCCCTATCGAATACATTCCTGCACGGCTGCGAAGCGCTTTTCGTGAGCAGGCGCGGGGGATTGTCGTGCATGACATCGAGAGGATGTGGCAGGACGAGGGATTCGCTCCCGGGTCGGGTCAGTCCTTCAGCGGCGTGCGAATGTCTCTTTGGTCTGATTATGAAGCTTCGGTGCGATGGTCAGATTGGGAGCACGTTTCAAGAGTGCTCAGGGTCTATGAGGGGGCTATGGCCATGGCCACGCCTGACGACCGCGAAAGGCTTGCTGGATTGTTGATCCGCGAGGGATTTCGGGTGGGTAAAGCTGGCCGGATTGAATACGTCGGAGCGGGTAACAGGATCACCGAGGTGACTCGGACTCGAATTTTGGAGTATTTAGAGAAGACGCCTGGAGGCCGAAACTGGGCCGGGCGGTTTGATCCACCCGAGTTTTTGAGGAGACTCTACGATCTCGCGGCGATGCCCAGTGAAGACCCACGATTCGAGAATGCCGAGCTGGATGTTTGGCAGCATTGCGTCAACAATGACGACTGGGACTTCGACTGGGTGTTCAACGATTCTAGGTTCGAGTTGTCCTCTGATGGCATGCTGTTGAGGTTCCTTGCAGAAATGCTGCATCCAGCAGTCCGTGCCAACCCAGAAGAAGTTGCTGCTCTTCTTGGCGGTCTCAACGAGGCACTGAGGCCGGATGGATACGAGCTTTACGAGAAGTCCACTGTCAGCGGCCGTCCGCTCTATGCATGGCGAAACCTTCAAAGCACCATAGCCCGGCTAGAAAAATCTGGACGTGACTACGCTCTCAAGTCCATTGGTGAGGGATCCTACGCGCACGTGTACAAGTACAAGGACGATGAGTACGGCATGCATGTAGCCGTGAAAAGGGCTCGCCGGACACTGAACGCAACAGAGCTGGCCAGGTTTAGGGCTGAGTTCGACGTCCTCGCCAGCCTCAGTTCGCCGTACGTGCTGACTGTGTACCGATACAACGAGTCTGACAACAGCTACGCCATGGAGTACTGCGACTACACACTGGGCAAGTACATCGAGGAAAACAATAACAAGGACAACTTTGGCTTTGCGAAACGTAAACGCATCGCCCTGCAGTTCCTTTATGGAATCAGTTACCTTGCCGTCAAAGAAGTCCTGCATCGAGATTTGAGCTTTACGAACGTTATGGTCAAGACGTACGACGCGGGCGTTGTTCAAGTGAAACTGTCTGATTTTGGGCTACACAAGACCCAAAAGTCGCTGTTGACCCGGACAGGCACTGAAATGAAAGGGACAATCCTTGATCCCACACTGGACAGCTTTAAGGATTATTCACTAGCTAACGAAATCTACGCTGTCGGGCATGTCCTTTCTTTTATCTTCACAGGACGCAAGGCGCCCCACGTTCGGGGAGAAAACCTCGGCCGTGTCGTTCGACGTTGCACCGACCTGAACTTGGAAGCTCGATACAAGATTTTGAACGAGATCATCAATGAGGTGATGGGCCTTACGGAAGTTTGATCCTCAGATACAAGGAATCCCGTCGGCCGGGCGCATGGAGTTCAACACGGTGCTCCAGACTCTCCAACGCTCCTACCGGGTGTTCCGGTTCTAAGAAAGTGGGACGGTTGTAGTTGGGATGTTTCCGGTGCGCGATTTACTCGCGCGGCCGTTGCGGGTGCTGGATAGTCTTGCTAGATGTACCCCGTTATTTTTCTTGGCGCCGTATACAATTTTGTCGGATTCCCAATGAAGCTCTCCGACGACGACTCGTTCCTCACTTGGACAGGGATCGTCATCCCTTTGTTCGCCGCCCTGGCGTCTCTCTCAGTTGCGATAGTGTCTGTTGTCATCGCCTCGCAGGCGCGAAACATTGCTAAGAGCTCCGAGGCCGCTCGGGTAAACGCTGAGTCAGATCGGGTGAATTTCGAGCAACAGCTAAGGTTCGACGCTGCCCTCAAAGATCTCTACGTGGGGATCTCGCAACGAATAGAAGCGCTGAGAGCCCACGATGCTGGTGTCAGGGCGAACATGCTTAATTTGGGACGCGGTGGGCCAGGTGTAGCCGTGCCAGCACACCCTCCAGTCTCTTCTCTGCTTGCCCTGATTGCAGCAGCACGATTGGATGCCCAGGAGAATGAGCCTCTGGACCTCTTAGAGTCCGTTGCCGCGTATGCGAATGACGTTGCGCAAGCAGGAGGTCCTACGCCCGAACCGGAAACTCGTGACGAAAGAGAGCACCGGGCAGAAAGGGAAGTGGACTCGTGGGGGAGGCTCTTGAACTACGTCGATGAATGGCGCCATTCAGGCACCGATACCCGCGAATCGATACTGAGCGAAATGGAAGCCGCCAGGAAATGAGACACCGGTCATGGGAACTTTTCCGGAGCTGCGACAATAAGCGGATGACACCCTCTGATTTCTACACGGACCGTATGAACGGCCCGGTTCCTCGGACGCACGACACGCTTCCTAAGGCGACCGCCGAGGGCCTTTACAGCTTGTTTAGGTCAAAAGCGCGGGCGCATTGGCTCGCTCAGCATTTTCCCGAACACTGTGTCGACGGCAACACAATCAGCGGTACCGATCTGGATGCGCTGTGGAGCAATGTGCGAGCGGTGATCCCCGAGTTCAAAGTAGCGTCGTCGCCTTTTGGGTTCCAGGAGACACAGTCTGACGGAGTCCTGTTGGACTTGACGGAATACGCCGCGACCCGGGTTGCGAGGCCTATTCCAGGCCGGTGGCACGAATACATGAAGCACTTCGAACTGGACTTTGCGGAAGCTCCAGGCCGAAAGGAGTTTCGCGACGAGGTCAATCAGATCCTTCAGCGTGGAGGAACAATGTACGAGTTGGACGCTGGAGGGCGGATTGTCCGTATCGGAAGCCCTGAGGTGCAGCAGGTTATCGGACAGATGGCGCCGGCAAGCGGTGATTCGACGCTGGACGGGCTCCTGGTGCAGGCCAAGGGTCTCTATCTCTCCCGGAAGGAAGACGACAGGGCGCTGGCCCTAGAAAAGCTCTGGGACGGCTTTGAACGACTGAAGACAGTAGACGTCTCCGGTAACAAGAAGCAGAGCTCCAATGTGCTGCTGGACAATATCACCAGTGCCGAGTTCCGTGAGGTCACCAGCGCCGAGATGATTGCTCTTACGGCTGTGGGCAACCAGTTCATGATCCGTCATCACGAGACCGACAAGCACCCGGTGCCTGAGGAGGCGCAGGACTACCTTTTCGCCCGGATGGGTTCGCTAATCGTCTTTCTCCTGAAAGCTAGCAACCGCCTGGCCGACTTGAATCGGTAGTGCCCAGCGGACATGGGATGTATAGCTAGCAGCCGGACCTGGCCGAGGGTGCGGATCCCGCTGTTGCTACCTCAATTCTTTACGAGGGGTGGACGTCGGAACAGGAACGACCGCGCGTCGTGGTTGGGAGGGCGGTCCAGGAGCCTAGTCTTCCGGGCTACTAGGGCCTGTCTGATCCTTGGTAATTGCGCCTCCGCTGGTGCAGTTGCTCCAGGCACGCCTCGTAGCCGGCCATCACCTCGTCGAACGAAGATAGCTGCAAGCCGTCGTAGGCGGCGGCAGCGTCGAGCGGATCGGGTAGCTCCTCCTCCACGGAACATAACAGGGGCTCGCAGCGCAGCCCGTCCCATTCGAGGGTGGCCACAGCCCTGGGACGCACCGGCGGGGAGCCCGTGATAACTGCGGATTTCAGCGTGTCGGTTAGAAGGTTGCGGGTCACAGCCCGCCACGCTTCTAGGAAAGGACCCTGAGCATCGCGATCCGCTCGTCGTCCTTGCCGTCATAAGCAAGGAACAGGTCCTTGGACAGTGCGTTGCACTCTTCGGCGGACTGCACGAGCGAATGGGCGACCCGGACGCGGGCTGAAATAGTCTTCAAGAACGGCACGCGCGTCCCCTTTCGCGATGATTCAATCAGTCTCTACTCTGTGCCACTCGCCGGTGGTGACGGTGGGGATCGCCGCCCGCAACCCCGGCGGTAGCCCCCTGAGCGCCTGAGAAGCCGGCTTGGCTCCCAGGTGATATTCCCGTGGTGCCCCGGCCTCGCGCATCTGTGTGGGTGACGTCCCGGCTGAAAAGAACCAGGCCACGACGGCAGGTGAGCCGCCGACGCCAGGCCTGGACCATGGGGAAGCCCCGCGTTAGTCGCAGGTCTCCACATTCCGCTCTGAAACTCGGAGGGTGCCCCTAATTCTCACTTTGGGGCGGCTTTAGGTGTATCGGGTCCACCACTGCTGGGTCTCGTCGTTCCTTGGTGCCAGACTTCGGCTGTGGAGGCGATCGTCGACCATGAAGGACCAGCGGGAGGCTGCGGAAATCCCTCTCGGCGGACAGGAGGAAGTATCGGCTGTGAGGGTTTTGGACCGGGTAGCGGTCGGGCATCACTGGCGGAACCATTGCAACCGACTCACCTTTAACTCACCTTAATCAGCGTCAACCAATGACAATTCATCAGCCATCGTTGCCTGTAAAAGCCCTAGATTCCGGGGGAGATCGACTATATTCGAGGCGCACAGAGGGCCTTGGTCCTAAAGCGGGGGTCGTCGGTTCGAATCCGACAGGGGGCTCTTAGTTTGGCTTTGACTTGCGCGTTACCAATTTCGCGGTGCGCCCGACCAATAGCCGGTCGCCCCAACCTAGTGGCCAACTCGATCTGCTGATGCGCGCAACGCGTATTCGGCCGGTGTCGGGTCTCTGGATGAGCGCCCGCCCCTCGCCGTCCGCGATGAGCTTGAGGCTTGCTTTGTCGCCTTTGCTGGCGTGGCCGATCAGGCTCACAAATCGGGACAAGATATAGAACGAGCGCCGGTTTCCTGCGGGGTCCTTTCCTTCGAGCCGGATAATGACGCCCTCTCGACCGGCGGTTTTCCGTGTGACGGTGACCTCGACCTGCCGCCACTGGGCTCCAAGGGCGAGCAGTTTCCGGATTCTGCCATAGTCTCCGAGCTCGTTCCTGAGTACGAGGGCGATTGCGGGCGGCAGTATTAGCAGAAATATGGTCATGGCTGACGGATCGGGATGGTTCGCATCGTTGGCGCCGTCGATCCATATGTCTTGGGGATCGGCTGTGTCGACATCGATAGTTGTCGGGAACCCCGGGCCCGGCAGAGCATGGCAGTTTGCGTTGACTTTGGCGACGCTATGCAGTTGGCGGCCGCCGACTGTGTAATCCACGTCCAGCTGACACGAGGAAACGCGGCGTGCCGAGGTATCGGTTTGTGCCGTGACTGTCCCGTCGATCTTGGTGTAGCTGGCGAGTGTGTGTTTGATCCCCGCGATGACGGCCCATCCGAGCCAGCCTGAGACCGATGCGATGACGAACACGGCGGCGGCTCGTTTGAGCCAAAGCCTCCTGCGAAGCCAGCTTCCTTTCCACGCCGGAGGCGCGGAGTCTGGCGGGATGGTCGCCGCTATGCGGGTTTCCCTGGTGACCTGGACCCAGGGTCCCGTCGCCTCGCTGCCCGTGACCTCCGGCGGATCCTCGGTGGTTTCGCGTGCAGAGTGGCGAGGGGTTCTCTGTGGAAGATCGCCGAGCTCGGACGAGGTCAGGTTGGCCTTTGCCGTGAACCATGTGCGGGACATGGCGCTCGTGTTCCACTCGCCCTCGACCTTGCGCGCCGCATCCGTGCCTGTCAGCGTCCAAGGCATATACCGGCCGGTTCCGAATGCTCCCGCGACCAATAATTCTTCGGCAACCAGCTCTTTGATCGCGTCGAGGGTGAGTTCCCTGGCCCGTCGATGATCCGAAAGAACACCAGTGCTCCGTGTGGCGGCGACTAAGTCGGAAGCGCTGAGCCAGCGGTCAGCGGCCGCTTCCATCATCGACTCCCGGAGAGTGCCGGCCTTCATGCGGGCATCTCGGCAGGAACATCGCCTGGAGCCCGAGCTGAGGTGTGTCCACAGATGTAGGTCATTCCGTTCCCCCGCCGCGAATGGTGCCCCCGTTCTTACGGCAAACTATCGCATAATCTGCGAGGGGCCGACACCGTGATCTGGTCTAATGTTGACCGATCTAGAACTGGTTGGGACCGATCCAGACGAAGGTGGGCACGTTGCCGCTTTCGGGTGACCGCCCGTTATCTGCCCAGCTGCGGATCGGAGGTGAGCGCCCGGCCGTCGTCGAGGCGCCCGGCGAGGACTCGAACGAGCTTCGGATCCGCCGCGGCGGTGATCTTGAGGTCGTACCAGCCGCCCTGCGTCGGGATCACCACGGTTTTGGCCTGGCCTGGGTTGAGACCGAGGGCCTGCGACCCGGTGCCATACGCGTCGGTGAGCGTGAGGGCGGCCGCGGCCGTGCCGGTGTTCTCGATCCGGAACTGCGCGTGGCCGGACACGCCGTCGCGGGTGACGGTCGCACGGATGTCCGCGGCCGCCGTCGTGCCCGCGAAGCGGCGGTACCAGCCCGCCGGGCCGTGCATCTGCGCGTCGTACTCGGTGCCAAGCGCCCACGAGGCGTCGAGGGCCGCACCCGCGCCGATCGTGTACGAGTAGGGGCCCGCCGGAAGGAGATTCGAGCGGACCTGCACGTGTGCGCCGAGGGCCCCGGCGTTCGACCAGTGGGCGGAGAGCTTGCCGCCCGCCACCGAGACCTCGACGTCGAGCGCGTAACCGAGCGGGCGCGACGGGCGCGTGCCCTTCTCCTGGGCCGGCATCGAGTTGACTGCGGGAGGCGTCGGCACGTAGCTCGGGTGCCGATTGTGGTCCGCGGGCTTGAATGCCGAGGTGTCGGGCAGGGCTGGGGCCGCACCCCCGTTCGCCGAGAAGTCGAACGCGCTCGTGAGGTCACCACACACTGCGCGGCGCCACGGCGAAATGTTGGGGGACTTCACGCCGAAGCGCGACTCCAGGAAGCGCACGATCGATGTGTGGTCGAACGTCTCCGAGCAGACCCACCCGCCCATGCTCCAGGGCGAGACGACGAGCATCGGCACGCGCACGCCGAGACCGTAATGGCCCGGGACGTCGGCGATCCCGGAGAACGTCATCCGGCCGTCGTACCACTCGCCCTCGGTCGAGACTGTGGATGCGCCGGGGATCTGCGAGGTGTTGGGGTGCGGCGGGACGACGTGGTCGAAGAAGCCGTCGTTCTCGTCGTACATGAAGAACACGGCCGTCTTGCTCCAGACGTCCGGGTTGGAGGTAAGGATGTTGAGGATATTCGCCGTGTACCAGGCGCCGAAGTTCGGCGGCCAGTTCGAGTGCTCGGTGTACGCCTCGGGAGCCACGACGTAGGAGACCTGCGGGAGCTTCCCGCCCGCGACGTCCTCGCGGAAGATCCGGAACAGATCGTCCCCGGCCTTCGCGTTCGTGCCGGTCAACGCCTTCTCGTAGAGCGGGCTGCCGGGCTTCGAGTCCTGGTATTGCTTGAGGTATAGGAGCGAGTTGTCGCCGTAGTTGCCGATGTGAGCGTCGCCCGTCCATCCCCAAGAGCCCGCGGCCGTGAGGCCGTCGCCAACGTCTTGGTACACCTTCCAGCTCACGCCGGCTTTCTCAAGCTCCTCGGGGTACGAGCTCCACGAGTAGCCGACCTCGGCGTTCCACAGGTCGGGGCCGCCGGACTTGTAGTCGTTGCCGTCCCAGCCCGTGAACATGTAGTAGCGGTTGGGGTCCGTGGGGCCTAGCAACGAGCAGTGGTACTGGTCGCAGATCGTGAATGCGTCCGCGAGGGCGAAGTGGAACGGAACGTCGCCGCGCTCGTAGAACGCCATGGTGGCCTCGGACTTGGCGGGGAGCCACTTGTCGTACTTTCCCACGTTGAAGGCCTCGTGGGTGAGCTTCCACGAGTGGTCGAGGTCTTCCATGAACTGCATGCCGAGATCCGGCGCGGCCGGGTGGTAGGGGAGGATGTCCCGCGTTCCGTTGTTCTGCGCGAACGCGTCCTTCCCGCTTGGGAGGATGGCCGGATGCGGGTCGCCGAACCCGCGTACGCCCTTGAGCGTGCCGAAGTAGTGGTCGAAGGCGCGGTTCTCCTGCATGAAGACGATCACGTGCTCGACGTCTTTGATCGAGCCGGTGGCACGGTTGGCCGGAATAGTCGCGGCGCGCGCGATGCTCTCGCCGAGCATTTCCGCGATTGCGGCGCTCGCCGCGGTGGCCCCTGATAGTTGAAGAAAACGTCGACGGTTGAGACCTGACATGAGCTGCTCCCAGTGCTTGGCTTTGCTGACAAAACCCCCGCCCGACTCTTCCAGCGCTAGGCAAAAGTTAAGTGCCGGAAAAGCAAACTTTGGACGACACGCGAGGAGGCGGGCATGTGGCGTTTATCTGCCTTGAGTCCCGCCCCGGGAGCGGCTGAGCTTTTCGGTCTTCCGGGCGGTGAGGTATAGGCGGTGGGCTGTAATGACCAGGACCAGCCAGGCAGCGCCGAGCGTCCAGGCCGCCAGGACATCGGTGAGCCAGTGGTGGCCCAGGAACACCCGGCTTAGGCCGATGGTCAGGGCGAAGAGGACCGCGGCGGTAACGGTCCAGGCGCGGGCGCGGCGGGAGCGGCAGCGCAGGATGACCAGGTAGGCGACGATTCCGGCGATCACAAACGAATTCAGCGAATGTCCGCTGGGAAACGAGGGGGAATACTCGTAGGGCGGCACGGCGTCGCTGAGCGGGGGCCGGGCACGGCCGATGAGCTGCTTGCCGGCGATGGTCATGAGGAGGGAGCCGGCCGCCGCCGTCACAATGAGGATCGCCGGCGTCCACGAGCGGCGCCGGAGGACCAGCACGGCGGTGGCGATTACGGCCAGGATCGGCATCCCGATTCCCCCGCCCAGATCGGTGTAGGCAGTGGCGGCGGCGTCCAGTGCGGGGCTGCGCAAAGTCATCGCTGCCTCCAAGACCGGGTGGTCCAGGGCGGCCACGCCATCTGCTTCCGTCACGGCCTCGTACACTCCGCCGGTCGCGAAGGCCAGTAGTGATGCCACTACGGCTCCGGCAGCGAGGACCAGGATCAGCGCACCGTACGGGCCGAGGTGGGCACTGAGGCGTTGTGCGCTGGAGGCGAGCCACTTTCCGGCGGGGGACTCCCACCGGGCCAGATCTGTGTCGCCGACGAACCGGTCGTCGGTAAGCTCGCCTTTGCCTTCGGCTGAGTCGTCGTCCGGCGTGCCTGGGGGATGAACGCCCATTGTCTTCCGCCTCACATCGTGAATTGATTTGATCAGTAAGGTTACCTTCTAGGCAGTTTGAAGACCGGACCCCAGAGAATTGGCCTTGCCCCCCCG
Organism: Arthrobacter gyeryongensis; assembly: GCF_039543785.1. NCBI lineage: Bacteria > Bacillati > Actinomycetota > Actinomycetes > Micrococcales > Micrococcaceae > Arthrobacter > Arthrobacter gyeryongensis. Next base: position 178,956 of record NZ_BAABKK010000032.1, on the reverse strand, counting down.
GAAGGAGCACTGAGTGGACGCTGATGCCGGTACGTGGTTCTTGAGCCGCGCTGAGCGCGGGAATCTGGCCACGGAGGTGCACGCGGGCGGTGCCGGGTCTCCGGCGTGGTCAGACGGCAACCTTGTGCGGCCCCTTATTCATGGAGCGAGCTATTTTGCCCGACTGCATGAGGAACTGACTGCTCTGCAAGCGGGGGACCGCGTGTGGTTCACCGACTGGCGTGGCGACGCCGACGAGCGGCTGCTGGCGGACGGACCGACGATCGGGGACTTGCTCGCGCGGTTGGCCCGCGAGGGCGTGGAAGTGCGGGGCCTTGTCTGGAGATCCCACGGAGAGCGGGTATCGGCCCCGATGAGCGGCCGATCCAACGAGCTCCTGAGTCGAAAGATCAACGACGCCGGCGGAGAAGTGTTGCTGGATCAGCGTGTCCGCCTGTTCGGCTCCCATCACCAGAAAATGTTCGTCATCCGCCGTCGTGACGATCCGTCGCGGGATGTCGCGTTCATCGGCGGGATCGACATCTCCCACAGCCGAAGGGACGACGCCGATCATGATGGAGACCCGCAAGCGGTGACCATGGATCCCCGGTACGGGAAACGTCCCCCGTGGCACGATGCCGCGCTCGAGCTGCGCGGCCCCGTGGTCGCGGATGTCCTGGCAGTGTTCGCTGAGCGATGGAACGACCCCCATCCACTGGACCGGCGCACCCCGTACCGGATGCTGCTGCAACGCCTGGCTCGTATGCCCCGGCACCCCGAACCGCTCCCGGCCGCTGCACCGCCGCCACCCGCGGCCGGATCCCATGCCGTGCAGCTGCTGCGCACCTACGGTGTGAAACGTCCCCCGCTCCCGTTCGCGCCCGACGGGGAACGCAGCGTTGCCCGAGGCTATGCGAAAGCCTTCGCCCGCGCCCGCTCGCTGATCTACATCGAGGACCAATACTTGTGGTCGACAGAAGTTGCAGCCGGAATCGCAGAGGCCCTAGAGCGGAATCCCGACCTTAACGTGATCGCCGTCGTGCCGCGCTACCCCGACTCGGATGGCTCGCTTACGGGGCCGGCAAGCCGGATCGGGCAACTTCGCGCCCTCAAAATGTTGCGCCAGGTCGCACCCGACAGGGTCGGCGTGTTCGACCTGGAGAACAGCTCCGGAACTCCGATCTACGTCCACGCCAAGATCTGCATTATCGACGACATCTGGTTCACCTGCGGCTCAGACAACTTCAACCGCCGGTCCTGGACCACCGACAGCGAGCTCACCTGCGCCGTATTCGACACGACTGCCGATACCACTGACGACAATGCGGAACTGCGCGCCACCGACAACGGCCGCGATGCTTCCCGCCCGCTGGCCCGCTGGCTCCGGCTCCAACTCTGGGCAGAACACCTGGGCTTGGACCAGAACGATCGCCAACTCCACGACCTGGCGGCGGGGCTCAAGCTTTGGAAGACAAGCGCCGACGCTCTCGACAGCTGGCACGAAACCGATCGCCGATCGCCCCGCCCCACTGGAAACGTGCGGCACCACACCCCGGAACCCGTTTCGGCCCTCCAGCGTCTCTGGGCGGACCCGCTCAGCCGCTTCGTCGTGGATCCGGACGGCCGTCCCCGCGGGCTGCACGGCACCGCCCGGTTCTAGGCAAGAAGGAGTCGAAGCGGCCTTAGCGCGTTCGTGGCTGCCGAATTCAGGCGGCCATCACAGCGTCGGCGGATGACCGGACGGAGATGTTGATATCTGACTGTTGGGGATCGATCAGGGCCGGCAGGCGGCGGGATTGCGAGCAGCGGCTGAGCGCTTCCATGGCCGCAGGGTCGACGCTGGCCCCGCTGACGTCGATTTCAAGGGCCAGGCCATGCATGAGGGCGTTGGCCCGCCTCGCGACGACGTAAAGGGCGTGGAGGCTCCGGGAGGTCAGCCGTCCATGGGCTGTAATGCGGACCTGTGCACCATCGATGTCCATTTTTACGAGAAGGCGGATTTTTTCGGTCATGAGTCCTCTTCCGATCAGGAACCGCGACGCTGCGGCCCGGAACAAAGACTAAACGGAGGATGTGACGCAGGCAACAGTTTCCACCGTTAGCGGCCTAACTGATTGCGAACCATCTCTTCCGGCTTGCCCATGGCCCTTCAGGGCGTCCTGGCATAGGGTTTGACCCACTACCCGCTGGCTGCCCCATTGGGTTCATACGCACGATGTGGGCGTCCGGGCATGAACTTTGAACTCGGGATCTGGCCGACGCCGATTCCTGACCGATGAAGACGTGAGGGAGAAACATGACGCTTGCTCGTGCTGGACATCGAATTGCGACCCATCGTCCCTGTATTCCCGCAGCCGCGCCACGGGTGCCGGCCTGTGGGCAGTGCGGTCCTGGGTTCCCTTTGACCTTCCATGAGTATGTTCCCGCTGTCTATGCGGCCGATGGCAGCGGATTGCGGCCGCCGTCGGCGAGCTACAGCTGCGCAAGATGCGGTACGAAGGACAATCATCAGGTTCCCTCGGGCTGGGAACCGCCTGAGTGGCAGTGGTACTCCTGAGCGGCGTCGCCGCTAAACGCAGGGAACTCGTTGCGGGAGCTCGCCTCCGCGCCCTATGATCGCCATGGGCTTGCCGTTGGCGGGCTTCGGGGTGCGGCACGGGCGTCGCTACATGGGTGCGTCTAAAGTGACTTCAAAATTGATCAGGACCCGGGAATTCGCGAGGCGTTTGATGCGTCTAGGGTTCATGACGACGACTATTGCTTCCATGGCCGCGACCGGCATCATAGGGATGGGTGGGGGTCTCATGCCCCCGGGTTCACCTGGTGCCCCCACAGCCGTGGACGGAGTCTCTTCGGCCAGCGTTTCCGTTTCCCCGCCGTCTTCCGGCGGGGCCGTGGATTCATACACCGTAACCGCAAACCCCGACGGCGCCACCTGCACCATCACAGGGGCATCGGGTTCATGCGTGGTCAGGGGTCTGATCAATGGTTACACGTACAGCTTCACAGCCACGGCCACCAACAGCGCCGGTACGTCACAGCCGTCGCCACCCAGCAATTCGGTCACCCTCCACCTGACTCCTATCGATATCTACTACTTTTCCCTCGGCGGTCCTGCATTTCTTGGTGATCCCACCGGCTGGGAGGTAGATAATTTGCGCTTCGGTGGAGCCTACCGCAACTACAGCAGGGGGACGATCTACTGGTCGCCGACGACCTACTCCCACCTCAATCAGGGTGCGATCCGATCCGCCTACGCGGCTCAAGGATGGGAGAACGGCCCCCTCGGATACCCCACCTCCGATGAAGTCGGGCCGATCCGCGGCGGCGGCGTCTACCAGTCCTTCCAGGGCGGCGCGATCTATTGGTCACCGGCCACAGGCGCACACGTGAACGCCGGCGCCATCCGCTCTGCCTATGTCGCTCAAGGTTCGGAGAACGGCCTGCTGGGCTACCCCGCGGGCAATGAGGTAAAGGGGTTGCGCGACGGCGGCGCCTACCAGTTGTTTCAAGGCGGGGCGATCTATTGGTCCCCGGCGACCGGCGCCCATGTGAACGCGGGCGCCATCCGCTCCGCCTATGCGGCACAGGGATGGGAGAACGGCCTGCTGGGCTACCCCACGGGCAATGAGGTAAAGGGGTTGCGCGACGGCGGCGCCTACCAGTTGTTTCAAGGCGGGGCGATCTACTGGTCCCCGGCGACCGGCGCACATGTGAACAAAGGCGCCATCCGCGATGCATACGCCGCTCAGGGGTGGGAGAACGGCGAGCTCGGCTATCCCACAAGCAACGAGTACTCAGTTTGTTGCGGTGGTGCTGCCCAGGACTTCCAAGGCGGCCGAATCACCTGGACGCCGACTGGGGGCACTTCCATCACCCGACGCTAGCCGCGCCCGCCCGGAAGCCGCGAGCGGAGTGGGTAATTCCGCATCGCGGCTTCGGAAGGGGCAGTACTAGTCAGCGAGGATGTGGTACAGCGCTCGCCGGGTTTCGTCGATCTTGTCCATGGCGGCTGTGCGCTGTTCGTCGGTTGCGGCGAAGCGGAATTGGTGGATAACCCCCATGAGCTTTGCCACGCTCTGGTGAAACGCGGGTCCTGATCCTTCTGGATCGATGTTCCACGCATTTTCCAGCTCCTCGGCGTGCTCCGCTACGTATGCCTTTCCGGCGTCGGTGAGTGTGAACTCAGTGCGCCGGCCTTCGCCGACGGGTGCAATGAGCTCTTCGTCGACGAGCTGCTGCAGCGTCGGATAGACGGAACCCGGGCTTGGGCGCCACGATCCGGACGTCTTCTCGGCGATTGTCTTGATGAGTCCGTATCCATTGGATGGTGCTTCGGCCAGCAGGGAAAGGATCGCGAAGCGAACGTCGCCCTTGTTGGCCCGACGCTGCCCACCGGGGCCAAAGCCGGGACCAAAGCCTGGGCCAAACCCCGGCCCGAAACCGCGGCCTGGCCCAAACCCGCGGCCCGGCCCGAATCCGCCGTGTCCGTGGGGCCCGCGACGGCTCCGGCCGCGTCCGAAGCGTTCCATATCCGGACCGCAATCCGTGAGTCTGTTGTCATGAATGCCTTTCATAGCGGCATCGTCCTTTCAATCTTGTGTGGATTGCCCTGAGGCTCGCAGTTTGTTCTGCGATAGTTAACGATATATCGCTGACTGTCGTTAAACAAGCGTTGGATTTTTGCTCGAACTGGGCTACGACGCAGCCCGGGAATGCCGGATCGCTCCGCCGACGGCCCCCGCGGAACTTAGGATGGTCGTGAACGAGATTGAGGACACTAAATGAGCGAACAACTTGCGACCATCGAGGTCGAAGAATTCCTGCCGTATTCGCCCGCCAAGGTTTGGCGGGCGCTGACGGAACCCGGGCTGATCGCCCGCTGGTTGATGGAAAACGACTTCCAGGCGATCGTCGGGCACCAGTTCCACATGCGCGGGATTCCCGTTCCGGCAGTCGGATTCAGCGGTTTGGTGGCCAGCGAAGTCCTTGACCTGGAAACGGAGAAGCTCCTGCGTATTTCGTGGCGGGACGCGAACTCTGGAAACAGCCTCAACAGCACCGTCACGTGGTCAATCACCGCGGAAAACGCGGGCACCCGGCTGTCGCTTGTCCACGAAGGGTTCGATCCCAACGAGCCGACCCACGTGGCATCGCACCGCATCATGAGCGGCGGATGGCGAAACCACGTGCTCCCGCGGCTCGGTCAGACCCTGGCCGAATCCGACAGCGCCGAATCCGACAGCTAAGGCAAACAATGCAATTCGTCGTCTTCTACAGCTCGGATCCTTCGGCACTCCCCGGGCTCCAGGCCGTCTACCCCAGGCACGTTGAATATATGCAGGCGTTCGCCGCCGAGGGCGGCCTGATTGGCATCGGGACTTTCAACAATCCCGCCGTGAACGGTTCGATGGGCATCTTCACCAGCAAGGAAAGGGCGGAGCAATTCATCGCGGGCGATCCTTTCGTCCTGGAAGGACTGGCCGTGCCCGGCGAGATCCGGGAGTGGAACGCAGTAATGTTCAGTCCGCAGGATCCCGCCTGACGTTCGGTCAATCCGCGCAACTCACCCGCTAGGGCTCCACAAATGCCGGCACCTTAGGCTCGATTCTCCACGCCGCCCGGTGTAAAGCGGTCGCTAGCCAACCGCGCAGTCGAGCCAACCGCAGGCGCCTTGCCGGGCGTGCCGGAATAACCGGTGCCCCCGGCAAGGCACTGCGGCTGTCATTGTTCACGATGCTGATGACTGCGCAAGCCATCATCAACGAAAATTCCATAGTCATCTTCTTCTCATCTAAAACGTGGAGCCCTGGACTGTGATCAGTTAGCGGCTGGAAGAAACCCGAATACTCAAAGGCGGAACCGCCGTCGTTCAAGGTTCTGTTAAAGACGCTAAGCGCTCCGGAAGACGATGTCAGCAGCTGGGCCGCTCCCTGCTTTTCCTAGGATTGGCGGTCCTACCCTCAGCGCGCGCGGCCTCGAACGCTCAGTCCGAGATCGACGCCTGCGCAGCCAGTTCGCTTGCAGAGGTGGCCACTTCCGGCAGGGGACCGGTGGGAGGTCCTGTCATTACACCGTTCACGCGCTGTGGGCGGATACGGCTGGGTGCCGTATCCGCCCACAGTGGTTAATTGGACTGGGAGTTAGTGACCGGGGCCGCCGGTTTCGGTTGCGGTGACCTTGAAGCTCGCATCGAGTTTGACGGTGGCGTGCGTGCCGTCCGACTTGGTGAGGTGGGCTTCGTAGGCGGCGCTGCCGTCGTCTTCGGTGGTCATGTTCTCCACCGTGGCGCCGGAGTTGGCGGCCAGTACAGCGGCCTTCACCTTGGTTGCGGTGTCACCCGTGAGGTCGGTTTCGTTTCCGTGGTTGCCGTGGCCGCCCTTCCCGCCGCCCGGTCCGCCGGTTTCGGTTGCGGTGACCTTGAAGCTCGCATCGAGTTTGACGGTGGCGTGCGTGCCGTCCGACTTGGTGATGTGGGCTTCGTAGGCGGCGCTGCCGTCGTCTTCGGTGGTCATGTTCTCCACCGTGGCGCCGGAGTTGGCCGCCAGTACAGCATCCTTCACCTTGGTGGCGGTGTCACCGGTCAGGGCCGTTTCGTTTCCGTGCGTGCCACCGTTCGTGGCCGGGGCGGATGGGCTGGCGGTCGAAGTGTCAGTAGTTGCAGCGTTAGCCGGCAGGGCCATGGCGGTGAGGGCTCCGCCGCCTGCGACGGCGCCGATCAGGGCCGCGCCCACTGCGATTTTCCGGACTTTGTTCACGATGTTGCTCCTTAGAGGTTCAACTCCGAGGGGTTCGAAGCTGTATCCCATCCTCGAACCCCAGGCTTTGGCCCCTGTATACCTATGCTGTGCCTGAACTGTGACATTTTGCCCGGCTCACAGGATCCGGAAGCGTGGCACCGTGCGGACGCCTAGAGGTTGGTCATCCGTTCTGCGGCGTCGTTGTAGCGGCCGCCCTGCACCTGGATCCTGGAGGCGGCGTCCTCGATTTCGCCCAGTTCCGCGGCGGACAATTCGACGGCGGCGGCACCGATGTTTTCCTCCAAGCGGTGCAGCTTGCGCGTGCCGGGGATCGGGACGATCCAGGGCTTCTGCGCCAGGAGCCAAGCCAACGCGATCTGACCGGGAGTGGCGCCCTTGCGTTGTGCGATGCTGGCTAGCAGCTCGACGACGGCGGCATTGTGCTGGAGCGCTTCCGGTGCGAATCGGGGGATGGTGCTGCGAATGTCGTTGCCGGCGTCGAAGCTGGTGGCCGCGGTAATGGTTCCTGTCAGGAAGCCCTTGCCGAGCGGGCTGTAGGGGACAAATCCGATGCCCAGTTCCTCGCACGCGGCCAGCACTTCCTCCTCGGGACGGCGCCACCAGAGGGAGTATTCGCTTTGGACAGCGCTCACGGGCTGGACGGCATGCGCCCGGCGGATTGTTCCCGCTGACGCTTCGGACATGCCGAAGTGCTTCACCTTGCCGGCCTCGATCAGTTCCTTGACCGCACCCGCTACGTCTTCGATGGGAACGTCGGGGTCCACGCGGTGCTGGTAGTAGAGGTCGATGGCGTCCACGCCGAGCCGGCGCAGGGAGCCGTCCACGACGTCCTTGATGACCTCAGGGCGGCTGCTCACCCGCCCGCTCGGCTTGCGTTCTGCGGGATCGATGTCCCAGCCGAACTTGGTGGCGATCACCACTTGGCCCTTGTACGGGGCGAGGGCCTCGCCCACGAGCTCCTCGTTGGCGTACGGGCCATAGATTTCGGCAGTATCGAAGAATGTCACGCCCCGGTCCACGGCGGCGCGGATCAACGAGATCATTTCCTGCCGGTCCGGCTTGTCGCTGTATCCACCGGTCATGCTCATGCAGCCCAGCCCGACGGCGGAGACCTCCAAGCCGTTGGTGCCCAGTGCGCGCTTTTCCATAGTTCGTCCTCCTGTGTCGTGAATCCCTGTGTCGTGAAACAAGATCCAGCCTTGCCGTCAACCCTAGGGATAGCTCGGGACTGGCAGGGAGTCCCTGTCAGTACCTCTCAGGAGGGAGTTCCCGACGACGGCGGACCGCCGCCGTCGGGCACGGCGTAGTAGCCGTGAACTTTGTCACATAAGCTACTAGGAGAGTGGGAAGAGGTTGGCGGTGCATCCAGAGTTGCGTGGCTTGCGATTTTTCGGCGCGCGCTGGAAGGCGCGTCCACTTGCTTCCCAGATCCTCGTGTGGTTGCTCTGCATCCTCTTTGTGACAGTCACGTTGGGCGCGCTTCTTTACACCCAGATCAGCAACCAGACCCTCGAAGACCAGTACCGGCTCCGGGCGCTGGGAATCGCCACGACGGTGGCGCAAATGCCGGAAATCGTGACGTCGCTGGGCAACGGGGACCCGACGCACTCGATTCAGGCGATTGCGAGCAAGGTCCAGTCCCAAGCGCAGCCGGACTACGTCGTCGTCACCGACCGGAAGGGTGTCCGGTACTCCCACCCGAATCCAAGCCTCATCGGGCAGACCTTGGAAGAACCCGTCGCCGTCCTTGACGGGCAGACCCACGTCGGAATCGACAAAGGCAGCCTCGGCGACTCAGTCAACGCCAAGGCGCCGGTGCGCGCGGCGGACGGGACCGTCGTCGGGCAGGTCTCCGTGGGAATCCTGGAGACCACGGAAAGCAGCGAACTCACCAAACAGGTGTTGCTGATTGCCGGCTATTCGGCCGTGGTGCTCGTGATCAGCGCCATGGGTTCGGCCCTGCTGGCACGCAGAATCAAGCGGGTCACCTTCGATCTCGAACCGGTGGAGATTGCGTCCCTCCTCCAAGAGCGCGAAGCCCTGCTGCACGGCATCCGCGAAGCGATGATCGGCTTCGACGACGACGGCAAGGTCACCGTCATCAACTCCGAGGCGCGTTCCCTGCTGCACCTGGAAGAAAACGTGCTGGGCGAGAAGATCGAGGATCTTCTGCCGCCCGGACGGCTTCGTTCCCTCCTGACGGGCGAGATCAGCGGAACCGACCAGATCGTCATCACCGAGGACGCCTTGCTAGTGGTGAACCGGATGTCCGTTGCCCTGGCCGGAAGGAGCATAGGTTCGGTGGTCACACTGCGTGACCGTACCGAAGTTGAGGGCCTAGTCCGTGACCTGCGCTCCGTCGAAGGCCTGATGGAAGCCTTGCGCGCCCAGGAACATGAGTACGCCAACCGTCTCCATGTGGTGGACGGACTCCTGGAGCTCGGAGATGTGGACCAGGCGCGGAATTTCGTATCGCGGATTTCGGACACCTCGCGCTCCCTTGGCGAAGGGCTGCGCTCGCGGATCGAGCCGCCGGAGCTTGCGGCCCTGCTGCTCGCGAAAATCACCGTGGCTGCTGAGCAGGATGTCGAAATTTCGGTGACCGATGACTCTCAGCTGCGTCAACCATTCCTCGAAACGCAAGCGCTGCTCACGATCGTCGGCAACCTCCTGGACAACGCCGTCGAGATCCTCGGGGAGCAACCCACGCCCCGTGAGGTGACCATCCAACTGGACGATTCCTCGGGCATTTTCATTTGCGTGACCGACAACGGGCCCGGTGTTCCCGCGGAATTGGTGGGCACGATCACCGCCGACGGGTTCACCACCAAGGAACCGCGGCCAGGAATGCGCCGCGGGATAGGCCTTGCGCTGGTGAGCCGGATCGTTCACCGTGCAGGAGGAACTATGGATGTTTTCCCCGGACCCGGGGGGCGCTTTGAAATCTGGTTGCCGGAACCGCGCTTGGGATCCGAAACCCCGGTCATGACAGGAAAGTCGATCGAATGATCCGCACCTTGGTGGTCGACGACGACTTCCGCGTAGCGCGCATCCACGCCAGCCGCGTGGCCAAAATCGAGGGATACGAATGCGTCGGCGAGGCGCACACCGCGGCGGAGGCCAGGGAAGCGGTACAGCGGCTCAAACCGGACCTTCTTCTCCTCGATGTCTACCTTCCCGATGAAGACGGCATCAGCCTCTTGAGGTCACTTCAGGGAGCCGGCGAAAAGCTCGACGCCGTCATGATCACCGCCGCGCGGGACCTTGAGACCGTGCGGGCCGCCATGCGCGGGGGAGCGGTGTACTACCTCGTCAAACCGTTTGGCTTCGAGCAACTGCAAACCCAGCTCGAGGCCTATCGGCGCTGGCGGCAGGAGGCGGAGTCCCGGACGGTGGCCGACCAGGCGACCGTGGACCAGCTCTTCAGTCTGCGCCGTACGGCTCCGCCTGCCAAAGGACCCCGGCGCCTGCCGCCCACGATGCAAAAGGTCCTCGACATGGTGGTTCACTCCACCGAGCCCTTGGGCGCCTCCGAAATTGCGGGCAGCGTTGGCATCAGCCGCCCGACGGCCCAGCGCTATCTCAGTGAACTCGAACGCAAAGGACTTGTTGACCTGCATTTGGCCTACGGTTCCACCGGTCGCCCGGTGAACACGTATCTGCCACGCAAGGGTTGAGGAATCTTATCTGCAACCTAGGGGTTGCTCTTTCTTTTGGTTAATGCAACCCTGTAGTTGCAGTAACTCACTGAAAGGAACAGAATCATGACTATGACTGCAAACCAGGCCTCTGTCGTCGATGCCGGCGAATTCACCGTGAGGCGCACCATCACCATAGCGGCACCAGTCGAGAAGGTTTGGGCCGCGATCACCGAGGCCGAGCACATCGCGCGCTGGTTCGGACAGGCCGCCGTCCTCGACGAAGTGGCCGTCGGCGCCGGCGGTGTCTTCTCTTTCGAAGGCTACGGCGCCTTCCCGGTGCGGATCGAGGAGCTCGACCCACCGCGAATGATCGCCTACCGCTGGAGCAACGACGACGCGCGCGGCACCCAGCCTGCCGAGGTTGATCCTGACCACTCGACCGTGTTCCGCTTCACGCTTGAAGCGCTCGACGGCGGAACGCAACTCACCGTCGTCGAGACCGGATTCGACACGACGAGCGATCCCGCGTTCAACATGGAGAGCCACCGCCAGGGCTGGGACTCGGAACTCGACGAACTGGCCGCGTATGTCGAGGGTGGATCGTGACCGCGAGCACCCTGGTTCCAGTGTTCGCCGCGCTCGGCGACGAGACGAGGTGGAGCATCCTGGCTGCCCTCGGCGAGGGCGACGCATCGGCGTCGGCCCTCGCCGGGCGGCTCCCGGTCACCCGACAAGCGATCGCCAAGCACCTCGCTGTGCTGCAGGAGGCCGGGCTCGTTGAATCGGTGCGCGTGGGCCGCGAACTGCGCTACAGGGTGCTCGGCTCGCAGCTGAGCGAAACGGCACGCAGCCTCGATCGCATCGGCGCAGAGTGGGACCGCCGCCTGGCCGCGATCAAGCGCATCGCGGAGGGGCTGTAATTCTTTGAAAACGGGCGCGTCTAAGTTGAGCGTCGGTTGCGCGCTTGGTGCGCCAGCTGGATGAATCCGTAGATGAAGGCGGCCTCGATGAGGACCATCAGTCCGAGCCACAGCAACTCGCCCGTGCCGATGAAGTCAATGATCCCGACAAGCACGAGTACGGTTCCGAGGACCAGTGTGTAGACGGCGAAACCGAAGGCCACCCTTGCGCTCCGCACACCCGTCTGGAAGCCAAATCCCAAGGGTTCTCCTCCGGGATAGCCCTGGACGCGATCGTGTCCAGCGGGCTTGAGCCTGTCGAACTCATCCCAAGGATCCTGATCCTGTTCGGCCATAGTTCCATTATCCCGCGGATCAGACCGGTTGCTTGAGGGCTTCGCAGCCGTTTCAGGGCGCGGTGCCCGAGTGTCACATTCGGGAAACGCTCGGGATAGCCATGAACAATGGGGTCCATGATGCCCGAAGAACTCACCGCTAGCCCGCGGACCAAGGACGCCGTAGCTGTTGGCGATCAACTGCAAATCGCCGTCTCCCGAGCCTCCGCCTCGAAAGTACCCGAGGTGACCGTCCTGTTCTGGGTAGTGAAGATCCTTACTACCGGGATGGGCGAGACTACGTCGGATTTCCTGGTCCACCGCTTTGAGCCCGAGATCGCTTTGGGCCTCGGTTTCGCGGCATTGGTGATTTCGTTGGTCCTGCAGTTCCGGGTCCGCAGGTACATCCCCTGGGTGTACTGGACCGCCGTCGCGATGGTCAGCGTGTTTGGGACGATGGCTGCGGACGCCGTCCACGTCGGACTTGGCGTCCCCTACCTGGCGTCGACCCTGTTCTTCACCGTGGCGCTCGCCGTCGTTTTCCTGCTTTGGCACCGGAGCGAAAAGACCCTCTCCATCCATAGCATCACCACCCGGCGTCGGGAGTCCTTCTACTGGGCCGCGGTGCTGACAACCTTCGCACTTGGCACGGCTACCGGAGACCTGACTGCCTACTCACTCGGCCTGGGCTACCTCGCCTCGGGAATCATGTTCGCGGTTGTCATCGCTCTCCCGGCACTGGCCCACTGGCGTCGCCTGCTGGCGGCGATCCCGGCCTTCTGGTTCGCGTACATCCTGACCCGGCCATTGGGGGCGTCCTTCTCTGACTGGACCGCTGTTTCCCCCGACCGAGGAGGACTCGACTGGGGCACCGGCCCCGTCAGCCTGGCCCTCGCCGCATTGATAGCCGTCCTGGTCACGTTCCTGACGATCAATTGGCGACGAGCCCTCAAGTAGCGCAATCCGGTACCGCTCAAGTTTTCGTACTGTTGTTCGTATGTCCTGACATATTTGCGTTAATTCTGTCTCCGGTTAACCCCGGATTCATGGGCCATGACCCGCTCCTTTACCTTGCCCTTGGATGGTAGTTCCTGCCCTTGGGGGACTTTTCGTTCAAGATGAAGGAACACCATGACCAACCGCTTTCTAGCAGCGGCCGCCGTCGCCGTTGTCGCAGCCACCGCTGTGACCGGCTGCGCTCAAAGCAGTACCGCTTCGGCTCAGAACAATGGCGCCAGCGCATCCCCGGACAAGACGATCACCGTCTTCATCAGCGGGGACACGAACGTCCAGAACCTGTGGGAGAAGAGCCTCGTTCCCGCCTTCGAGAAGGCGAACCCCGGCTACAACGTTAAGGTCACTCTCGATCTGCACGGCGAGCACGATGCCCAGACCCTGGCGAAACTGACCAGCGCCACGGAGCAGAACAAGGAACCCGAATTCGACCTCGTGGATGGCGGTTTTGTCTCCAAGGCCTCAGCAGCCAATCTGCTGACCTCCGTGAGCTCGCAGACGATTTCCGCCCTGAATGATGTCCCGCAGGACGTCATCAAGGCCGGCGGCACCGGTGGCATCCCGTACCGCGGCTCCGCAGTACTCCTGGCATATGACACCAAGACAGTTGCCACACCGCCGAAGACACTTGACGATTTGCTCGCCTGGATCAAGGCAAACCCGGGCAAGTTCACCTACAACTCGCCCAAGTCGGGAGGGTCCGGCGGTGCATTCGTTGCCACCGTTCTGGACAAGTTCGTCCCTGCCGACGCCCGCGCCAAGATGACGGTGGGCTATGAGAAGGACCTCGAGAAGTACTGGGACCAGGGCTTCGCGGCATTGAAAGACCTCAACTCGTCCGTCTTCCAGAGCGGCGTCTACCCCAACGGCAACCAGCAGACCCTTGACCTGCTCGCCAAGGGACAGATCTCCATGGCGCCGGTGTGGTCTGACCAGTTCATCACCGGCTTGACCAACGGCCAGATCCCGTCCACCGTGAAGGCCACCCAGATCAGCAACCCATCCTTCACCGGCGGTGCTGCCTACCTCGGCATTCCCAAGTCCTCGCCCCGCCAGGAAGCGGCGCTGAAGCTCGCCAACTTCGTTCTCTCGCCTGACGCGCAGACCATGATCATCAAGGTTATGTCCGGTTTCCCGGCCATCAGCCTGGACAAACTGCCGGCAGATGTGAAGGACAAGTTCAAGGACGCAGACACCAACAACCTGCGTAAGGGCTACTTCGACCAGATGGGCAAAGACCTGAACAACCTCTGGGACCAGAAGGTTCCCGGCCAGTGACAACCACGCTTCAAAAGCCGGCGGAACTGCAACAAACAGTTCCGCCGGCGGGTGCCCCGCGCCCCAAGCGCCTGGGCCAGCGCGCCGTCGGGTTCTTCATGGCCCTGCCGCCGATCCTGTTGATCGCGATCTTCGTTGGCTTCCCGATCGTGCTCGCCTTCGGCTTCAGCATCGGCTTGACCGGCGGGTTGAACCACACCATCGCCACCATCGGCCAGAACGTGCACGAGGCTGACGCCTGGTGGGGGACGCTGGCGGCCTACCAGGAGATGTTCACCAACAAGCGTTTCCTCGGGGACCTTCTGGTCACGGTCATCGTGACGCTCGTGAGCACGGCAACAGTCATCTTCCTCGCGCTGGGCATTGGGCTCTACCTCAAGCTCAAGGGCGGTCGAATGGCCCGGCTTCTCTCCGGACTGGCGATCGTGCCGCTTTTCATCCCCGTGGTCATCGCCTCGTGGGCGATCCTGACCTTCTACTCCGGCACGGGTTTCCTGCGGAGCGTCTTCGCTCTTTTCGGGCTTGACTTCCCCGTGTGGGCCTTCACTATGGTCACGGTCATCATCGGCTCGGTCTGGACGTCGCTACCCTTCGCTGTGCTCATGGTCTCCTCCGGACTGCAGTCCGTGCCGAACGCCATGATCGAAGCAGCCCGCGACGCCGGTGCCGGCTCCTTGCGCACGATCGTCTCGGTGATCGTTCCCATGGCGGCAGTTCCCATCATTATCGCGACGACATTTACGGCCATTGGAATTGTTGGATCGTTCACGGTCCCGTACTTCACCGGGCCCAATTCACCGAACATGCTCGGAGTGGACATGTCCAACTACTTCTCTGCCTTCAACCAACCCCAGCAGTCCGCCGTCATGGCCTTCACTGTCTTCCTGATTGCCTCCGGAATCGCCGCGCTCTACGTGTGGGCGAACTTCCGTTCCGCCAAGGAACAGGGGAAAGTCTGATGGCTGTCACCACCGCTTCCCCTGCTGTTTCCCGCGCCCGCCGGCCGCTCACGCTGGACTCGATTGTCCGTAGTGCGCTGGTGGGCCTGTTCGTGGTGCTCATGGTCGTTTTCATCCTGGGACCCCTGCTCTGGCTCGGTGTCCGCGCCTTCGCCGGTAACTGGACCTTCCCCAATCTCCTTCCCGATGACTGGACATTGCGCTGGTGGCAGGTTGTCGTCAACGACGGCGCGCTCGGCATCGCGGTGCAGAATTCCTTGTTCTTCGCCCCGCTGACGGTCCTCGTGTCTGCGATCATCTGCTTGCCCGCGGCCTACGCCTTCGCCCGCTTTGATTTTCCCGGACGCCGCTTCTTCCTGATCAGCCTGTTCGCGACGAACGCCTTTCCGAAGATGGGCTTGTTCGTTACCCTGGCGGCTCTCTTCTACGCGTTGAACCTGATGAACACCATTTTGGGAATCCTCGTGGTGCACGTGCTGGGCACAGTGGTCTTCATGACATGGATCCCCGCGGCAGCGTTCGCTGCCGTGCCGCGGAACCTGGAGGAAGCAGCCCGCGACGCCGGAGCCTCCAAATTGCGCGTGTTCGCCTCAGTGACGCTCCCCATGGCGCTGCCCGGGATTATCGTCGCGGCCGTGATGTCCTTCCTGGCGTCCTTCGACGAAGCACAAGGAACGTACTTGGTGGGCGCGCCGGCCTTCATGACCATGCCCACCCAGATGTACAGCCTGGTGCTGAACTACCCCACCCAGGTGGCTGCCGTCTTTTCGATCCTGCTGGCCATCCCCTCCGTTGCCCTCATGCTCGCGGCGCACAAGCACATCCTCGGCGGCCAGCTCGCCGAAGGCTTCCAGATCAAATAGCGCCCCGCGCTCAACGTCAGACAGAGAACCCATGACAATTCATGAACCATTGACTGAACCACCCGCCAGCACAACAAAGCCGGGAACTCCGGCGTCGGGCGGTGGGCTGGCTATCCGCGGCCTCCACAAGATCCTCGGCGGCCGCACCATCATCGACAACCTCGATCTGTCGGTCGAGGAGGGCGAACTGGTGTCCCTGCTGGGGCCCTCCGGCTGCGGAAAGACGACGACGCTGCGCATGATCGCCGGCTTCCTGGAGCCGGACTCCGGCTCCATCGAGGTGGAAGGCCAGGAGGTCTCGCACCTTGGTGCGGAGAATCGCCCCAGCGCCATGGTGTTCCAGAACTACGCGCTGTGGCCCCATATGACCGTGGCCAAGAACGTCGGCTTTCCGCTGAAGCTCCGCAAGATGTCCAAGGCCGAGATCAAGGACAGGGTGGAATCCGTCCTGGAGTTGGTCAGCCTTTTGCATCACAAAGATTCCAAGCCCGCCCGCATCTCCGGCGGCGAGCAGCAACGCGTGGCTTTGGCCCGGGCACTCGTCCAGGAGCCGAAGCTCTTGCTCCTCGACGAACCCTTGAGCAACCTGGACGCGAAACTGCGCGTCAAAGTCCGTGAAGACATCCGCAAGATCCAGCAGGAACTGGGCATCACCACGGTCATCGTCACCCATGACCAGGAAGAAGCGATGTCCATGTCGGACCGCATCGCCGTCATGAATGCGGGCCGGATCGAGCAATACAGTACCCCGGAGGCGCTGTATGCCCGCCCGGAAACCGAGTTTGTGGCCACCTTCATCGGCAGCATGAACCGCCTGGAGGGCTCACTCAACAACGGACTCATCACCGCGGGCCCGGACATTCTCGGGATCCGGCCCGAGGACGTCATCCTGGCAGACGCGCCCTTTGCGGGTGCGGTCCCGGCGACAGTCGAGAGGGTCGTCCCCCGCGGACACTTCCAGGAAGTGTACGTGCGCAGGGCCGACGCCCAGCTCCGCAGCTTTGTGAGCGGTGAGCTCATGCAGCCAGGCCAACAGACGTATGCGGGCATCCGCAAGGCCATGACCTTCCGGGACGGACGCCTGGTAGCAGAGGGAAGTGCCGCACTTTGAGCAACATCGTTGACACCAAAAGGACCCGCGCCACGGCCCATCGGGGCGACTCCAGTAAATATGTCGAGAACACTTTGCCCGCGATCGCGTCAGCCATCGACGCGGATGCGGACCTCGTGGAAGTGGACGTCCGGGTAACGAAGGACGGGCAGGTGATCCTGCTCCACGATGCCTCGCTGCTCAGGATCTGGAGCCTCGACGCCGACGCTGCAGACATCGACTATGCCCGCATCAGGCAACTGGGCGCCGGCGAGGAGCGGATTCCCCTGCTTTCCGAAGCCCTGGAGCTTTTCCGCGGCCGCCGGTCAACCTTGCTCATCGACATGGACGAGCCCGGCCCCGCAGAGGCGGCTGCCGCCGTCGTACGCGAAAGCGGCATCGAAGTGGCCTGGTGCGGGAACCTCGATGGAATGCGGACCATCCGCGCCCTCGATGAGGATGCCCGGATCTGGCTGCCCTGGAGCAAGAGGATCGCGCCGCCGGAAAGCCTCCTGGCCGAACTGAGTCCCGAGTTCGTCAATTCCGAGCACGTGGTTCTCAGCAAGGACATGGTCGAGCAGATCCATGCCGCGGGGGCTAAAGTTGCGTGCTGGACCATTGATGATCTCGAAACAATGCGCTGGGCCTTGGGACTCGGCGTGGATTCGATCACGAGCAATCAACTGGATCTGTTGCAAAGCGCCATCGCCGAAGACCCGCAAGTGTGGGCTTCGGCCCAGGCTCCCGGCGGGCTCGCCGGCGATGAGGTTCTTGAGTCCCGGAAAGTCGCCTTTGAGCTGGCCGAATGGGCCGTCGGGTACATGCGCGACGCCGATCGGGGCCAGATCTCGACCAAGGCGCACCCTGCTGATCTGGTCACGGAAGTCGATGTCGCCGTCGAGCGCCATGTCCGCGAAGTGATTGCCGCCCGCCTTCCCGGCCACACGGTGGTGGGCGAGGAAATGGGCGGAGTCTCCGTGCCCGGCGCACCGTGTTGGTACCTTGATCCGGTCGACGGAACCACCAACTACGTGAACCACATTCCCTGGACGGCGTTCTCGCTTGCCTTGGCTGTTGACCGCAAGCCGGCGGTGGCCGTCGTCGCAGATCCTTGGCGCGGCGAGATTTTCGAGGGGTGGTCCGGTCATGGTGCCTGGCTCAACGGAAAGCCGCTATCGCTGGCTCCGGCGGGAGTTTCGACGGCGGCCCTGGCCGGAACCGTGGTGGCAACCGAACTCGCGGGGCACTTGCCGTGGCCCGGAATGCTGGAACTGCTCGCGGAGCTCGGCGAGCGGCACAGCATCATGCGGATCATGGGATCGGCGACCATGACGGTGGTGGGCGTAGCAGCCGGGCGTGGCGCGGGGGCAATCATCGGGAGTTTCAGCCCGATCGATCACCTGGCGGCGATGCTCGTTGTTCAAGAGGCCGGAGGCATCGTCCTCAATGCCGAAGGCGAGATGGACACGTTCCCGGAACAAGGCGGAGTGCTTGCGGCCCGTCCGGAATATGCCGCCGAACTCTACGAACTGTGGAGGCAAGCACATGACGACGCGGGGGACTGAGCTCCTCAGCGACGCCGTATCCGCCCTTGACCGGCGGAGCCGCTTCGAACTGGTTGAGGAGATCCGCCTCGACTTCCCGACGTACCACCCGCAGGGCATGGCCTTCGCCAAGGGTCTGACGTTCTTGTCGTCCGTTGAGATCCTCGAAGCGCCGCGCCCTGCGGCGGATCCGGCGCTGCGCACTCCCGGACGGGGGAGCGGACACGTGTTTGTCCTTGACGCAGGCGGGCTGCTACGCGATATCCCCGTGGGCGACGGCTTGGCGTATCACCCCGGTGGTATCGACTTCGACGGCGACCACGTGTGGGTTTCCGTCGCCGAGTACCGGGCCGGGAGCAGAAGCATCGTCTACACGATCGATCCGGGCACCTTCGAGGTCCGTGAGCGGTTCCGTGTGGACGACCACATCGGTTGGATCGCCCGCGATCCCGGGCTGGACCTGGTGTTCGGCGGGAACTGGGGGTCCCGGCAGCTCTACACCTGGGACACGGAAGGCCACCTGGTGGATCAGTGGGAGAATCCAAGCCACTTCGTCGACTACCAGGATGCCCAGCTCCTTGGTCCGGGTCTGCTGCTGTGCAGCGGGATTTCACTGCTGCCGCAGGTTGATGGCGGTGTCGTTGAACTCGGGGGACTCGCCTTGGTGGAGCCGCTGCGGCAAAGAATCAGGCGGGACGTGCCCGTCAGCTTGTTCAGCGGTGCTGGTCACGTCATCACACGCAACCCTGTCACCGTCACCGTGGATGAATCCGGGCTGTTGATTCACGCGGCGCCGGATGACGGCGACGACGACGGCGGCACGCGGATACTGAGCTACAGGATCATTTAACACGGCCGTGACAGACCGGAAACCGGTCCTGAACGGGGCCCCGATAGCGTGGCCGCATGATCGTATCCATCATGTCCAAGGTCAGTGCCTGGATCGAAGCCGCCTACTTCTACGACGCCGCCGAACTGGGGGCCTCGGGAGCCACTGAAACTACCCGCTACGGCTGGCTCCCGGCCCTCAGCGGTGTGGCCATCGCCGACGCCCAGGCGCGGAAAATCCGGGCCGCGGAGTAGCTAAAACCCCGGGATTCCGGGGTTCTTGAATTGCTAGATGTCTTGTTGAACACACTATTCGTTGATGGCGTGTACTATGCCCTAAACTGCTTCACTGAGGTGCCTGAAATGGCGCTATGCAGCAACGAAAGTGAACCAATCAATGGCTACCGATTACGACGCCCCACGCAAGACCGAAGAAGAGTCTCCCGCCGAATCGCTCGAGGCCCTTCAGGCGTCGCGCGGCTCCGGTGCCCAGACTGCTGTCATCGACATCGACGAGAACGACACAGCCGAGGGCATTGACCTTCCGGGCGCCGATCTGTCCGGCGAAGAACTGACCGTCATCGTTGTCCCGGAGCAGTCCGATGAATTTACGTGTTCATCGTGCTTCCTGGTCCGTCACCGGTCGCAGATCGCGCTGGAAAAGAACGGCCTCAAGTACTGCCGCGACTGCGAAGGCTAAACCCGCACGCAAAGCAGCCCCTCTCGACTGGAAACCAGCAACGCCAAACCAGCCGGGTGGGGCTTTTGCATGCCTATCCGGCGTCGTTATCCGGGATAACGAACAGAGGCGCGCGACGGCGCCGAAACCGCGGAAAGCCGCGGAAACCAGGCCGTTGAATCACGTCCCCGTGACCCTTCTCGAGGTCCGCTAACAGTTGGGCGCCGAAGCGGATACGAAGCTCCTGAAAGGGCCCCGACGCCCCTACGCTTGAGGTATCGGATCGCTCAAGCACTCAAGGGGATGGGCCCAAGTGAGAAAGTTTCATGCGTGGTTCGCGGCTTTGGTAGTAGCCGCCGGGCTTGGTCTCGTGGCACCAGGGGAGGCGTCCGCAGCACCGTATTGCGGAATCGGCTGGGGATCGTTGGCGAAGTCCAACCCGGCGCTGACCCAGGCACAAGTGGTCAATGTCCGGACGGGCCAGCAACCCTGCTATGACCGCCTGGTGATCGACCTGAACGGCGCTGTTGCCGGTTATTCAATCCGCTACGTTCCACAAGTATTGCAGGACGGTTCGGGCCTTCCGGTCGAGCTGAGGGGCAATGCGTTCCTGCAGATCACAGTCAACGCCCCCGCATACAACTCCAACGGCAATGCCACGTACAACCCGGCCGACAAGAACCAGCTAACTAACGTCTCGGACTACAAAACCTTCCGACAAGTGGCCTTCGCGGGAAGCTTCGAGGGATACACGAGCATTGGCCTCGGTGTCCGCGCGCGGCTCCCCTTCAGGGTCTTCACGCTGGCCGGCCCGGCAACAGGCTCGCGGCTGGTGATCGACGTCGCCCACATGTGGTGAAGCAATCAACACAGAAGCCCTGCTCCGGGTGATTCCGGACCAGGGCTTCTGACATGTTGAGTTTTACTCCGGTACCACGAGGGCCGGCGTGTCCTTGCGGAGGGTTTCGCCGCGGAAGAAGCCGGGCCGTACGCGAGCCATGATCACCATGACCACCGCTCCGAGGGCCAGGATGCCCACGCCGATGATGAACACGAGGCCGACGCCGAAGATCTCGGAACCGCTGCCGAAGTCCGGGGACCAGCTGTCCACCGCCGTCTGGATGAAGACCAGCGTCAGCACGATGCCGCCGACCACCGGGAAGAGCAGGCGCATGAAGAAGTTGCGGACGCTGCTGAACACGCTGTGCCGGAAGTACCAAGCGCAGGCAAAAGCGGTCATCCCGTAGTAGAAGCAGATCATCAAGCCGAGCGCCAGGATGGTGTCGTTGAGGACGTTCTCGCTGACCACCTTCATGATCGCGTAGAAGCCGCCGGAGATAGCTCCGGCCATGATGGTGGCGTATCCCGGGGAACCGAAGCGCTTGCTTACGGTGGAGAACTTCTGCGGGAGGGCGCCGTAGTGGCCCATGGCGAGAAGGCTTCGGGCAGGGGAGGCCATGGTGGACTGCAGGGACGACGCTGTGCCCGCGAGTACGGCCAAGGACATCAGGATGGCCAAGGGACCCATCACCGGGGAAGCCAAAGCGGCAAAGATATTGGACTGGTTGTCCGGGTTGTTGAGCCCGATGCCGTCGCCGCCAATGCCGGCAACCATCATCGTGGCTACGATCACTGCGACGTAGAGTCCCAGCACGGCGATCGCCGTCGTGGTTCCGGCCTTGCCGGCGGTGCCCTTGCCGCCTTTGGTCTCTTCATTGACCGTCAGGCAGACGTCCCAGCCCCAGTAGACGAAGACCGCCAGGGACATGCCCGCAGCAAACTGCTCGAAGCTGCTGATCTTCGTGGGGTCGAACCAGTCCCAGCTGAAGGCGATGGCCGTGGGGGTGTCGCCGGAGGAAGCGTGGGTGAGGGCCATGACGATGAAAACGCCAAGGACCACCACCTGGAATCCCACCATGGCGTACTGTACGAGTTTGGTGGCGTGCAGGCCCCGGTAGCTGACCCAGACAGCCAGTGCCACGAAGGCCAGGCACGTGGCGATGTTCAAGGCCTTGTTGGAGGTGAGGTCGGCAAGATCGGGATTGCCGAAAACCTGCGCGAGGAAGAGGTAGAAGAAGTCCACCGCAACGCCCGCCAGATTGGACAGGACGATGATGTTCGCGGCCAGCAGCCCCCAGCCGCCCATCCAGCCGATGAACGGGCCGAAGGCCTTGGTGGCCCACGTAAAGGTGGTGCCGCTGTCCGGGGAGTCTGCGTTGAGCTCCCTATAGGCGAACGCCACGAGGATCATCGGGATGAAGGCGACGATGAAGATCGCAGGCAGCTGAAGGCCCACCGCGTTGACCGCCGGGCCGAGTGAGCTGGTCAGGCTGTAGGCGGGTGCCACGGAGGAAATACCCAGGACGACGACGGCGAGGAGCCCCAGCTGCCCCGTCTTGAGTCCTTTGCCGCTGATGCCGTGTTCGGTGCCAGCGGGATCGTGGGCCTCCACGGTTTTCCTGGCGCTTGGGCGGGTTAATTGAGTCATGTGCTTGGCTCTTTCTAAATGGGCCGAAGGTTTGTTGCTGGGTGATGCCGTGAAGCCGTCAGCGGGGTATGAGACGGGAGTCACTAAATGAATGACGTTCATTTAGTATGGGCGCGGAGAAGCCTTGGCGCAAGTGGTTTGGCGAAACAATTTGGTTCGAAGCGGATCATCTGAGCGAGCATCCGCCGGAAACGGCCCAAAAGTGAGCGAGCGTCGGGGAGGCCCAGCGGGTTGAAAGAGCCGAGATCCCGCGGCTCAAGAAAGGACGCTCGCTCACATATGGGGCCAAAAGTGGAGACGCCCGCTCAGATCATCTGAGCGAGCGTCTGCCGGAAACGGCCCAAAAGTGAGCGAGCGGCGGGGATCGGGCGCCGCTTAGTCGCTCAGCTCGGCCCGGAGGGAGTATTCCTTGCTATCGAGGAGAAGCTGCGTGCAGCGTCCTGTTTCCGCGTTCAACACGATGGGGGCCGCGAGATTGACCGTGGTCTTTTCCGGAGCCGGGTTGACCACTACCAAGGTGGTTGCCAGCTCAGCCCGGTCCAGGCCGAGATCGTCCAGTGTCGAGCGGGGGATTGCGGGCGCGTAGCCCGGAATGTAAACGGCCGCCTCTGCCAGGAACATCCGGATGCGCGGACTGGCCGACTCCATCGCGTAGAGTCCGGGGGCGCCGTCGATTCCCCGCAAAGCGAAGCCGTCGGAAGCTTCAAGCCCCGGCATGGGCGCAGTGAAGCTCAACTCCCGGGAAGCCTGTGCCGTGCTCATTTGAGGAAGTCCATGAGCGTGGGCTGGAGCGTCTTGGCGGTGACCGCGAGGGCAACCTGGTAGTTGGTTTCCTGCAGCTTCAAGTCCATGACGACCTTTCCGATGTCTGCATCTTCAATTCTGGAGCGCTGTGCGTCGAGTGAGGCCTTGAGCCCGTCGACGGAGTCCTGGGCGCGCATGAGCTTGTTCTGCCTGGCGCCGACGTCCGCACGTCCGTTGACGACCGACTTGATCTTGTCACCGATCGCCGCCAATCGGGCGCTGACATCAGCACCGGAGCGGATATCGGCGACGACGTTGCCCACCAAAGCGAAAACCGAGCCGGCGCCGTCCCCGAAGATCGCACCGCCGTCGGCGTCTACCCGGAGGGTCTGGGCTGCGTCAATCCGCCGTTCCACGGTGCCGCCCGGGGTTCCGTTGTATACAGGCGGTGTGGCGTTGCTGAATGCGCCGGCGGAATCGGAACTTCCAGCGAAGACATTGCGGCCCACGTACTGGGTGTTCGCTTGGGCGAGGAGGTCCTTGTTGAGGCCTTCGATTTCGACAGCGATCGCCTCCTTGGCGGTGCTATTGAGAGTTCCGTTGGCAGCTTGGACCGTGAGGTCACGGACCCGGTTGAGGATGTTGGTGGCCTGGCCGAGGGCCGAATCGGCCGTGGTGAGCCAGCCATTGCCGTCGTTGATGTTGTTCGAATACTGTCCGGCGGCGCTGAGCTGGCTTTGCGTAGCGAGCAGGTTCGCCGTCGCCGCGGGATCGTCCGATGGCCTGGTGATGTTCTTGAGGTTGCTGGCCTTGTCCTGCAGTGCGGCGAGTTTTGCCTGCCCGGCCTGCAGGTTCAATTGCGCGGCCGCGGACATTGTCTGGTTCGTGACACGGTTCAGCATGGCTTACCTTCCCACCAATCCGGTGTGGTTGATCAGGACGTCGAGGGCTTCATCCACGGCCGTCATGGCCCGGGCCGCCGCTTGGTAAGCGTGCTGGTTGCTCAGGAGGCTGATGTTCTCCTCGTCGAGGCTGACGGACGCGCCGGAGGAACGCTGCCCGACGGCGGCAGTGCTCGCCGCGTCGGCGAGCTGCTGGTGCTGCTGTGCGGACTGGGACGCGGTGCCGATTCTTGTGACGATCCCGGACCACAAGCCATCAGGGGAACCCTGCCCGGTGCCGATTTGGGCAACTGCGTCAGCGATTTTGCCGTCGAGGGCGCCGGAACTCGGAGCGCCGGTCGCGATTCCCGCGGCGCTCGTCGGGACAACGCTGAGGGACAGGGCCGCCGGGGCGCCCGGGGTGGTTGTGAAGAAATCGAGGTTTGAGGCGCCGGTGGTGGACTGCCCGGTGCGGTGTACAGCATTGACATCGTTCATGAGCTTGGTGGCGAAGGCGTTGTACGATGCAGCGGCCTCGGAGATGGCCCCTCCCGCGCCTCCTGCGGCGGGCGCGAGAAGGGAGACCGCGCCGGCGAGCTTTCCGCCGTCGAGCGGAACCGCCACACCGGGGCGGTCTGCCCATTCCAACTGCACTGGTCCACCCGACGGCAATGTCGAGCCCGACGCGCCCATGCTTGCCTGGCCGCTCAGGGTGAGCGCGCGGTGGGAAGTACCCGAGACGATGGCGTTGCCGCCGACGAAGACATCCGCCGTGCCGTCGGCGTTGTCCCGGACAGTTCCACCAGCCAAAGAGGCGATGGTTTCAGTCACTTTGCTACGTGCGTCGATGATCTCATTGGCGGAACCGCCCGAGGCCGTGACGGAACGGATGGTTGCGTTAAAACCGGCCACCCGGGCGGCGGCGTCGTTCAGGGTGGCGACGGTGCTTTGGGCTTCGCCGCGAATCCGTGTCCACTGTGAATCCAAGGCCTTGTAGCCCGCCGACACTGTGTTGGCGAGGGTGGTGCCAGCTTGAAGCAGCACGCCAGCCGGGGCTGCTTCTCCCGGGTGGTTGGAGACGCCCTGCCACGAGGACCAGAAAGTTTGGAGCGCCGTCGATAATCCGGCCGGACCGGGCTCGTTCAGGGAGCCTTCGAGTTGCTGGAGTTCGGTGGACCGATAGCCCGCGAAGCCTGCCTGGGCCGCACCGGAACGCACCCCGGCATCGAGGAAACTGTTGCCCAGGCGGGCGATCCCATCCACCGACACGCCTTGACCTGCCTGTGCGCCCGCCGCGAAGAGGCCCGTGCGGGCGGGTGCGCCGACGGCCGATTGCTCGATCCGCTGCCTCGTGTACCCGTCAGTGCCGGCGTTGGCGATGTTCTGTCCGGCAACGTTGATGCCCTGCTGTGCTGCGGTGAGGCCCAGGTAGGCCGTATTGAGTCCGCCGAATGTGCTCACTGCTGTGTCCTTTGGTGATCCGGGCCTGAGTCGGTGCGGCCTTTGGTGGTCCGTCTACGTTTGATGAGTTTCGGTCAGAGTTGCTGGTCGAAAAGGCGGGACGGGGTTGAGTCTGCGGTCCTGCCCTGGGAACTGGTCCGCCCGTGGGAGTCGTAGGTCCCGGCCGCCGGCTTTAGATCCGCCATGGTTTCCTGGGTGGAACGGACGGCGGCGCGAAGGAACTGCTCGTTCGAATCACGCAGTTCCTTGATGGTGGCGGTCTGTTGCTGCATCGCGTTCAGGTGCGAGGACAGTACATCAGCCCAGGCTTCTTCGGGAGCGGACGAGGCCAGCTCGCCCAGTGAAGAGTCGGCAGGCAAGCCCCATTGCTCTGCCACCGCCGCCACTTCCACCGCCCTTGCAAGCCCGGCCTTGGACAGGTGCCCCAGGACCTGTTCCACTTCCCGGGTGCCATGCGGCAACCAGCGGGATTTGCCTGCCGTGAGGAGCAGTTGCTCTTCCTCCAGCTTGAATGTCAGCAGATCCAATAGCTCACGTTCTCGCCACAGCAGGGCCGACAGTTCATGGATGGCCATGGCGGGTCAACTCCAGTTCCGGGTTCGTTTTTCGGGTGCGTTGCCGCGGGAAAGCACTTCCCCTGTGCCTTTGCCGCGCTGAAAACAACTATCGGCTGCCGCGGCCCATGCGTTAGGCGTTGTTTATGCATGATTTATTCGCTTTGTCCAGTCAAGTGACGGATGCGGAGTTTTGCGGGCCGTTGCAAATTTTCCTGCGGCGTTTTGCTAACCAAAGAGGCCATTGTTCCGATAACCAGAAATGACAGGCCACGGACGGCCTGGGAGTACCAGCAGACCCAATCATGGAGGAATACATCATGGGCATGGCAATCAACACGAACATCATGGCGAACAACGCCTACCGCAACCTCAACAACACGCAGGACGCGGTGTCCAAGTCGATGGAGAAGCTCTCCAGCGGCCTGCGCATCAACCGGGCCGCTGACGACGCAGCAGGCCTGGCAATTTCGGAAGGCCTGAAGTCCCAGGTCAGCGGCTCGGCAGTCGCCGCCCGTAACGCCCAGGACGGCATCTCGGTCATCCAGACCACTGAAGGCGCCCTGACCGAAGTCCACTCCATCCTGCAGCGTATGCGCGACCTCGCTGTCCAGGGATCCTCGGACACCAACAACACCGCTGCTCGCACCGCCATCAAGGGTGAAGGTGACTCCCTGGGCCAGGAGCTGGACCGCATCACGAAGTCCACCAACTTCAACGGCATCGACCTGCTCAAGGGCTCCGGCGGTACCGGCGTTTCCGCTGCCGGCACCCTGAACCTGCAGGTCGGCGCAGGTGGCACCGCCAACGACACCATCGCCGTCAAGGTCGGCGACGTTGCCACAGCAGTCGGCACGCTTTCCAGCGCCACGACCGCGGCAGGCTTCGACGTAAGCACGAGCGCCAACGCTCAGACCACGATCGCGTCCGTTGACACCGCCATCGCCGCGATTTCGGCTCAGCGTGCGGGTCTGGGTGCCACCCAGAACCGCCTGGAACACGCCACCAAGACCCTCCAGGTCTCCGGCGAAAACCTGCAGGCTGCGCAGTCCCGCATCACGGACACGGACATGGCTGCGGAAATGGTCAAGTACACCAAGGCCAACATCATGTCCCAGGCCGGTACCGCAATGCTGGCTCAGGCCAACCAGTCCGGCCAGGGCATTCTCTCGCTCCTGCGCTAAGACCTTCCAGAAGCAGACCGGTAATAGGCGAATGGCGGCCAGGACGGGAACACACCCTTGGCCGCCATTCGCGTTCGGAGCCAGCCGCCATAACCAGCACGTTCGGAAGGACCAAAAGTGGGAAGCTCGATCGACGGCCTCGCCAGCGGCTTGAACACCACCTCCATCATTGATTCCCTCATGGCGGTGGAAGCACAACCGCAGACGCAACTGAAGACGAAGCTTGCGTCAGACCAGACAATGATTTCGACGCTTCAGTCGCTCAACTCGAAGTTGTCATCACTGAATGACCTCGCAAGTGGCGACTCGGCCGTGAACGCCTTGAACTTGTTTAGCGCCACCACGAGTTCGCCGTCGCTCAGCGCGACGGCGACCACCTCCGCGACCGCGGGCTCTATCGACGTCACCGTCTCCCAGTTGGCACAGGGCCAAGTGGACGTCACCGCGGCCATGAGCAGCTGGCCCACCGACGGCTCGGGTGCACCCGCACACCTGACGCTCGTCGACTCCACGGGAAAACAGACCGAGATTACGCCGGCATCCACCTCTCTTGACGACGTCGTGACGGCAATCAACTCGGCTTCCGGCCCGGCGCGTGCGGTGAAGGTTCCGGCAGGCAATGGAACCTATCGCCTTCAACTGACTGCGGCCACTTCAGGCGCAGTTGGAGCCTTCAGCGTTTACCAGGGCACGGCCGCGCAGGTGAGCGCGGGCACCGCGACAGACCTGATGGCCGACCCTTCCGCAGCCGTCGTCAAGGCCGCCCAGGATGCCAAAGCGACGCTGTATGCGGGGACACCGGCAGCACAGACAATCACTTCCGGAACCAACACCTTCACCGACTTGCTTCCAGGTGTGTCAGTAACGGCCGCCGCCGTCTCTACCGGACCGGTGACCGTAAACATTGCGAGCGACTCCGCAGGGATCACCAAAAAGGCCGGGGATTTGGTGAACGCGGTCAACGACGTCCTCGGCTTCGTATCCATCTACAGCACGGTGACCCGGACGACCGACTCGAACGGCGCCAGTGCCTCAAGCGGCGGGATCTTCACCGGCAACGGCAGCATCCGCGCGGTCAACGATGACGTCTTCGCCGCGATGTCGATGCCCGTGAACGGAAAGTCTCCATCCGAGTACGGAATCAACGTGACGAGGGACGGCAACTTCACGTTCGACGCAGCCAAGCTCCAGTCCTCTTTGGCCTCGGACCCATCCGGGACGCAGTCAGCACTCCAGACGATCGCGTCCCGGGTGTCTGACGCGGCAAAGAATGCAACCGACCCGTTCAGCGGCTCAGTCACCGCGCTCATCAAGGGACAGCAATCCGAAGTGGCTGACCTGGGCAGCCAGATCTCCGATTGGGATCAGCGACTGGCCACCCGTCGTGCAACGCTCCAGGGCGTCTATACCAACATGGAGGTCCTGCTCGGCGGGCTCCAATCGCAGTCTTCCTGGCTCACCGGCCAGATCGCCAGCCTTCCCAAGTCTTCAACAGGAGCGTAAAGCATGACCTCCACAGCCCTCCGCGCCAGCCAGCTTTCCCGGTACAACGACGACGCCGTCCTTTCGGCCCCGCCGGCCAGGCTTCTCACGATGCTGTATGACCGGCTGCTCCTGGACCTGAACCGCGCCCAATTCGCCCAGGAGAATGCCAACTGGGGTGTCGCAAGCGAAAACCTGCTGCATGCCCAGTCGATCGTCACGGAGCTGTCCTCTACCCTGAAGACCGATGCGTGGGATGGCGCGCCTGGGCTGCTGAGCATCTATCAGTACGCGATGGAAGCCATGATCGGGGCCAACATCTACCGCGACGTCAACCGGACCAAGGAATGCATAGCGCTGCTGGAGCCGCTTCGGCAAGGCTGGCACGACGCCGCCTCGCAACTGCCGGTCCAGGCCGCGGTATCCGGCATGGCAAGGACGGACGGCACTCTCGGTGTCGGTTGATCCGGTTGAGCAATGGTCCGGAGTCCTGGACCGGTTTGAAGCGGACATCGCCTTGGCCGTCTCCGGCGGCGAGCCAGTGCCATGGAATCCGCCCGTCGAGGCCGAGGCCGGACCACTTCCTGAGGAGCTGGCGGACCGGGCGCGCAGGATCCTGGACGCGCAACTGGAGTCGATGGCCATGCTCGGCAAGGTCCGCAACGACGCCCTCGCCCACTTGGACGCCCTCAGTGCCGTCCCGGACAGCCAAAGTTCAGCGGGCCCGCTTTTCCTCGACGTGCAGGGCTGAAGAGAGTACCGAAAACAATCTTGTAATCGGCTAACGGATGCCCCATGCCGGCCGATGGTGGAAGTTGAGCAGGGATTGCTCGATGCACGGCCACGGATCGGCCTCTTCATACTATTCGCGAAGGCGGGCCGTCGTGTTCGAGTCAGTGACTTCTGTTGCCCTTGGTAGCGCCCTGGACGGGCTCTCATTGCGCCAGCGCACCATCGCCAACAACATCGCCAACATCAACACGCCGAACTACCACGCCAAAAGGGTCCAGTTCGAGGACGCACTCGCGGCCTCGGTGAGCGCCGGAGACGGGCAGGCCGCGGCTACCGTCACCACCTCCCAGGAACCCACCCAGCCCAACGGCAACAACGTGAACCTGGATACCGAAACCCTCTCGAACGTGGACACCGTCTTGCGCTACCAGTTCGCCTCCCGGGCCATCGGCGAGCAATTCACCGCACTCCGCACGGCCATGAGGACCAGCTGATGACTTTCGACGCGATCGGGATTGCCGGCTCCGCCCTGACTGTCCACCGAAAATGGCTCGACGCCGTTTCCGACAACCTGGCCAACATGAATACCGCCACGCGCACCAGCGGCAAGGCGTTCCAAGCCCGCTACATTGAGGCCGCCGAAGGCAGCAACGGAAACGGGGTGTACGTGAAAAGCACTCCCCAAGGCAGCGCGACCGGCAGGCTCGTGTACCAGCCGGACCATCCGCTTGCCGATGCCCAAGGCTATGTCCGTTATCCGGACATCGACCTCGCCGAACAGATGGGTGCCCTGATCGTGGCGCAACGCGGCTACCAGGCCAACGCCCAAGTGGTGGACCGCGCCCGTGAGACTTACCAGGCAGCGCTTGAGATAGGAAAATCCTGATGGCTTTGGACCCGATCGGCGCAATTCAAAGCGGCGGGGGGCTTTCCGTGCAGGGCGTTACCGGTACCGGCTACCTGGGCGGCACCGACAACGTGAGCGGAACCGCTGGGGCGGCGGGCAGCAACGGCTTTGCGACGGCGCTGACCGGCGCCGTGGACAACCTCCAGTCCCTGCAGTCGACGTCGAACCAGCTGGCAGTGTCTGCGGTGACGGGCAACCTTGACGACATCCACAAGGCGACGATCGCTGCGACGCGCGCCCAGATCACCATGGAGCTTGTCTCCACGGTGCGGAACAAGGGCGTTGACGCGTTCAACGAGATCATGAGGATGCAGGCCTGATGCCTCCACAGATTGCCGCCTTCTTCCGCAAGATGGGCGATGGATTCAAGGGGTTCACCGCCGGGCAGCGCACCATCGCCATCATCGGCATCGCAGTTCTGGTGCTCGGCGGGGTGGCCCTGTCCGCCTGGTTGGGCAAGCCGTCCTACTCGCCGCTGTTCTCCGGTTTGAAGGACACGGATGCCAACGGAATCGTGGAGCAGCTGCGCAAGGACAATGTCCCGTATGAGCTCAGCAATGGCGGTTCCACCATCCTGGTTCCCGATGACAAGGTCAACGACGAACGGCTGAAAGCCGCCGCAGCGGGCCTTCCTGCCGCCGCGGCCACGGGCTATTCGCTGCTCGACAAGCTCGGGGTAACCTCGTCCGAGTTCCAGCAGTCCGTGACTTACAAGCGTGCGCTCGAGGGCGAACTCGCCACCACCATCCAGGCCATGGACGGCGTGAAGACAGCCGCTGTGCAGTTGGCCATTCCGGCCAAGACAGTCTTCGTGGACAAGGCTCCAGACGCGACGGCATCCGTGTTCGTGGAAACGCAGCCGGGTGTCACCCTGTCTGCCGATAAGGTCCAGGCGATCGTGCACTTGACGTCCGCCGCGATCGAAAACCTGAAGCCAACAAACGTGACCGTGGTGGATTCCCAGGGCAACGTCCTCTCCACTGTGGGAGGTGGAGCCACCGGGTCCTCGTCCAAGCAAGCCGCCGATTACCAGCAGCGCACGTCCGATTCGGTGAAGGCCGTGCTGGACAGGGTAGTGGGACCGGGAAATGCCACTGTAGCCGTCGCGGCCGACGTGACCGCCGAGTCCGCGCAGCAGCGCAGCGAGACGTTCTCCACCGCCAAGGATGCTGCTCCGCTCAGCGAGACCACCAAGACCGAGAAGTACACGGGAACCGGCGGGGGCGCCTCCGGTGTCCTTGGCCCGGACAACATTGCCGTGCCGGGCGGCACCAACGGCAACGGAACGTTCGACTCCAGCGACACCACCAAGAACAACGCCGTCAACAAGGTCACGGAAGACCGCACCATTCCGCAAGGCGCCGTGAAACGCCAGACCATCTCAGTGGCGATCAACCAGTCGGCTGCGGCCGGACTCAACGTCAACTCGGTCAAGGCTCTCGTTACTTCCGCGGCTGGCGTCGATCCCACCCGTGGCGACGTGGTGACGGTTGAAGTGCTGCCCTTCAGTACCTCGGCCGCAGACGCGGCGGCTCAGGCATTGGGCGCGGCCAAAGCGCAAGCCGATGCCAAACAACAGTCGGAATTGATGAACACGCTCATCCTGGCAGGCAGCATCCTGCTGGCAGTTGTAGCGCTGATTGTGCTTGTGCTGATCCTCTTGCGGCGCAGGCAGCGACGTGAACCGGTTGACCTTGGCGAACGCCTTGACTACGAGATGCTGCCGCAAAGCGTCTCCACGCCTGCGCTCGAAGGGCCGCCTGCCACGTCGGCGATCGAACTGCCGCCTGTGCATCCCGTTCCGGCCTTACCGATGTCCGGCTTGCCCATACCAGGCGCCGAGGCTCTCGACGGCGAGCGGCGTCGGGCACAGATTGAGGCCATGGTTGCCGAGAACCCGGCCCGGACCGCCGACTACCTGCGCGGACTCATGGATGAAAGGCAGTCCGTATGAGGGCCGGGGAGTTGGACGTAAGCGGTCTGAGCGGTGCCCAGAAGGTGGCCGTCGTGCTGATGCAGATGAGCCCGGCCAGTGCGGCCTCCGTCATGACCCAGTTCTCCGAGTCCGAGGCCGAGGACATCGCCGCCGAGATCGTCCGCTTGCGCCGCGTCTCCTCAACCGTGGCGGACCACGTCATGACCGAGTTCCACGACCTTGCGGTCAGCGGCCGCCGCACTGCCCGCGGCGGCCAGGAATTCGCCGTCGGGCTCCTGGAAGCGTCCTTCGGCGCGGACAAAGCGGCCGGTTTCATGGACCGGCTCGCCTCCACCATGGCCGGGAAGTCGTTCGAATTCCTGGAAATGATGGATTCCGGACAGCTGCTGGCCCTCATCGACGGCGAGATGCCGCAGACCATTGCCCTGATCCTGGCGCATTTGCGGCCGGGCAAGGCTTCCGCGGTCATGGCCGGACTCGGCGACGTGCAGCGGAGCGAGGTGGCCCGTTGCATCGCCACGATGGGAATGGCTTCGCCCGAGGCCGTGGGCATCGTGGCCGAAACCCTCAAGGTTCGCGCCGGGGCGGTCATGTCGCAAAGGAAGTCGAGCGAGATCGTCGGCGGCATCCAGCCCCTCGTGGACATCATCAACCGCTCGGACATCAACACCGAACGCTCCGTGCTGGAAGGCCTGGAGACCCTCGATCCGGAGCTGGCCACGGAAGTGCGCGCCCGGATGCTGACCTTCGTGGACATCGTGAAATTGGAGCGCCGCGACATCCAACAGATCCTGCGCGGTGTCAATGCCGAAGTGCTCGCTGTCGCCATGAAGGGTGCCCCTGCCGTGGTGCTCGAGGCCGTGCGGACCAACGTGTCCGGCCGCAACCTCGAAATCCTGGAAGCCGAAATGGCTTCCGCCGGGCCAGTGCGCGCCTCCCAGATTGAAGAGGCCCGGGCAGAGATTGTCCGCTCCATCCGTGAGCTGGAAGCCGAAGGAGCCATCGTTGTCCGGCGCGGCGAAGAAGACGACTATGTCTACTGAGGCTGAATTCCAGAGGGTAGTCTTCCCGGACATCCAACCAGCCGCGAAGTCGCGCAAAGAGGACCGGGGCTACACCCAGGGACACTCGGCAGGTTACGCCGCCGGGATCCAGGCTGCCGCTGCGGAACAGCGCCGTCTAAGCGAACAGTTTCACGCCGAACACCGCGCAATGCTCGACGCCGGACGCCTGGCTGTCGCGCAAGCTGTCCGCGTACTCGAAGCGGCTACCGCCGCGTCCCGGGAGCGCCGCGGCGCGGTGTTGGAGGAGGCGCAGGAAGTGCTGGCAGCCAGCGCGATGGAGCTTGCCGAAGCCATCTTGGGCTACGAACTCAAGGACGGCGGGAACACGGCCCGCGCCGCGTTGGCCCGAGCCCTGGCAACGGTCTCCGACGTGCAAACGGTGACCACTGTGCGCCTCCACCCGGCGGACCTTGCCGCGCTAGCCGCCGTCGACGTCGGGAACGTGGCCGGCATCGAACTCAAGGCCGATCCCGCACTGAATCCCGGCGATGCGATCGTGGAATATCCGCACGGCTGGCTCGACGCCCGGCTCGGCACCGCTGTGGACAGGGCCAAGGCAGCCCTGCTGGGGAACGACTCATGAACCACACCGACTTCCGGCCGCACCCGGGCCGTTTCCGCGCAGCCCTCGCCGCCGCGGCGCCGCAGCGCGTGGGCACCGTGACGTCCGTGCTCGGCCTTGGCCTGGAGGTCTCCGGGTTGGACTGCGCGGTGGGCGATCTGGTGACCGTTGGCGAGGCACCCGGGCTCGACGCCGAAGTGGTCGCCTCCGTCAGTGGTGCCGTGCGCTGCATGCCGCTCGGACGGCTGACCGGGGTGGCCGCGGGAGACCCGGCACGTTCGAAGGGCGCTCCGATCCTGGTCCCCACCGGCCGTGGCCTTTTCGGGCGGGTGTTGGATGGGCTCGGGCGTCCGATCGACGGCAAGGGCCCGTTGCCCGCCAGCCCCATGGTCCCTTTGGATAACGAAGCCCCATCGGCGATGCACCGCGCCCGGGTGGACACGCCGCTTCAGACGGGGGTCCGCGTCCTGGACACAATGGCCACTCTTGGCCGCGGCCAGCGCATGGGGCTGTTTGCCGGCTCGGGCGTCGGGAAGTCCTCGCTGCTGTCCATGATCGCCCGCGGCACCGACGCCGAAGTGTCCGTGATTGCCCTGGTGGGGGAGCGCGGACGTGAAGTGCGCGAGTTCCTGGAGGACGATCTTGGCCCCGAAGGCCTGGCCCGTTCCGTGGTGGTGGTTGCCACGTCCGATGAGCCAGCCCTCATGCGCCTGCGTGCCGCGGTCACGGCCACCCGGATTGCCGAATCGTTCCGCGAAGCCGACCAGGACGTTGTGCTCATGATGGATTCGCTGACCCGCGTGGCCATGGCCCAGCGGGAAATAGGCCTGTCCGCCGGCGAGCCGCCCGCCACCCGCGGCTACCCGCCGTCGACCTTTTCCGTACTGGCCCGGCTCTTGGAACGCGCCGGCACCGCCGAAACCGGATCCGTGACCGGCATCTACACGGTCCTGGTGGACGGCGACGACCACAACGAACCGATCGCCGACGCTGCCCGCTCGATCCTCGACGGACACGTGGTCTTGGACCGGAAGCTCGCTGTCACGGGGCACTTTCCCTCGGTGGACGTGCTTGGTTCGGTGTCCCGGGTGGCCTCAAAGGTCAACTCCGCCGATCGCACGGCGCTCGCGGCATCCTTGCGCAGGGTCCTCGCCGCGCGGCGCAGCGCCCAGGACCTGATCGACGTCGGCGCTTACCACCGTGGCAGCAATCCCTTGGTTGACGCGGCACTGGACAACGAAGCCGCCATCAACGGGTTCCTGCAGCAAAGCATGGACGAATCCACCCCCTACAGCGAGTCCTGGCCGGAACTCTTCCGCCTCTCGGCAAGCCTCGAAGGAGCCGCGTGAACCGTCAATTCTCCCTGGCCGGGCTGTTGCGCTTGCGCCAAACACAACAAGACGCCGCCGCCAGCGGACTGGCCCGCGCCAACTCCCGGACCACATCCTTGCGGTCCCGCCGAGCCACCGCCCGGGAGGAACTGGCCGAGTCCGCCGGAACCGCCGGCAGCTCCGCGTCGCTCTTGGCCATCGCGGCCTCCCGCGCGTCCGCGCAAAGCATGTTGGCCGAGCTTGACGCCTTGGCCGCCAGTGCGGAGGCCGAGGCCGCAGAGGCCCGCGCGGAATACACCGAAGCCAAACGCCGCGCGGTAGGACTCGAGAAGCTCGAAACCCGCCACGGGGCCGCCTTCGAGGCTTTCGCGCTGCACGCCGAACAAAGCGTGCTGGACGAGATCGCGTCCTCCGCGTGGCACCGGAAGGCAACCTCATGAGCATGACCGAGGCCATCGGGCGCATCCAGAGCATCGAGTCGATGTTGCAGCAACTAAGCCAGGGGGTCCGTCCGCAGGCATCTTCCGCGAGCACAACCGCTTCCCCTGACACGGGCGCGGCCACTTCCACGGACTCGGCATCCTTCGCGCAAGCGCTGAGCTCCGCCGTCGGGGGCTCGACGACGCCGGACGTTAGCCAGCTCACTTCTTCTTTGGGACTCGGCGGCACCGCAGCGCTTTCCGGTCCTACCGGTACAGCGGGCGCCTTTTCGGGTGCCGGTACAGGCACGGCCACCGGAGCTGTCACGGGCGATGCCGTGGTGGCCGATGCCAAGAAATACGTGGGCGTGCCCTACGTCTGGGGCGGCACCAACCCGGCAGTGGGCATGGATTGCTCCGGCTTCGTGCAGCGCGTGTTCAAGGATCTCGGTGTCGCCCTGCCGCGCGTCGTCAGCGACCAAATGCGGCAAGGCACTCCCGTGGCGACCCTGGCGCAGGCCAAGCCCGGCGATCTGCTGGTTAGTTTCGGCGGCGAGCACATCTCCATCTACCTCGGCAACGGCAAAGCGATCGACGCCCCCGTTCCCGGCCAGACCATCCAGATCCGCGATGCGTGGGAACAGCAGTCCAACTTGACCGCCATCCGCCGCATTGTCCCCGCGGGAGGCTCGTGATGCAGTTGCCTTCGGCGGGTGTGGCTGCCCCGCGTCCGGTAGTTGCGGGCTCCCTGCCTGTGCCGCAGTCCGGCGGGGCTGCCGGGTTTGATGCCGTGATGAACGGCGTGCTGGCGTCCGACGCGAAGACCTCGGATGGGACCGTACAACAAGCGCCCGACGGCGGTGCTCAGGGAAAGCCTGCCGCCGACGGTTCGGTGACGATCGCCCGAGCCGCCAAACCGGAAGGGTCGAAGGTCGGGAAGGACACAGTTGATGCGTCGGGTTCGCTTGGTGCGCCAGGTTCGCTTGGTGCGGTTGGTGCGGGTGCTCTTGCCGGTGCGGCCGCTGTTGCGGGTGGGCTTCCGGCCGCCGGATTAGCAGTCGGAACCCCTGCTCCGCAGGCGAGCGGACCGGGCATCGCTGTGCCCGTCAAAGACGGTGTGGTTGACGGTACGGCCCCGGCCAAAACGATTGCCGGCATCTCGGAAACAGCAAGTCTCGTCGTTGGGATGCCTGCGCGCAGCGCTCAGGCGGCGCCGGCTGGATCGGGGGCAGGCGATGCTGTGCCGGCGGCGCTGCCACTCGGGAGCCTTGGTCAAAGCCCAACCCAAGCTGGTCCGATCCCGGTGAGCCCACTTCCCAACGGCTCACCTCCCACAAGCCCGCAGCCGGCCTCCGCTCCGCCCGCCAGCCCACTTCCCTCCGCTCTGCCAGGCAACCTGCCCGCCAGCCCGCTGCCCGTTGGCCTCGAACCTGCGGTCAACGTGACCGCAGCACAGCCACGCGAGTCCGGGACCGCCGTCGTAATTCCCACCGGGAAACCAGCGATGCAACACGACTTACCACGCGTCCCTGGGCAAGACACGCCGCCCGCCCCGGCATTTGGGCTTCCCGCGGGGATTCAGGCCGGAATTCCGGTGCTGGTGCAGCCGGCGTCGCCCCTCCAGCAAGCCCCTTCGGCAGCCGCTCCTGGCCTGGCTACGCCCACACCCCTGGCGGACCCGGCGAAACTGCTGCCCCAAGTGTCCGTGCCGCTGTTCTCGCTTGCATCCGCGGCGCCCGGCGCGCACGTGATGACCTTGAAGCTGTCCCCGGAAGAGCTCGGCCCGCTGACTGTCCGGGCGCATATCGAGGGCGCAGGGGTTCGGATCGAATTGTTCGCCCCCGGAGAAGCCGGCCGTGAGGCGGTGCGCAGCATCCTGCCGGAACTGCGACGCGGACTCGGGGAATCAGGCTTCGGTGCCAGCCTCGACCTGTCCGAGCATAACGCTCCGGCCGATGCCGGTGCGGGCGGCTCGGACCCCCGGGACCGGCGCCCG
The DNA here is from genome assembly GCF_039543785.1 of Arthrobacter gyeryongensis. Taxonomy (NCBI): domain Bacteria; kingdom Bacillati; phylum Actinomycetota; class Actinomycetes; order Micrococcales; family Micrococcaceae; genus Arthrobacter; species Arthrobacter gyeryongensis. Next base: position 141,345 of record NZ_BAABKK010000032.1, on the reverse strand, counting down.
ACGGAAAGCCCTGCTTTCCCACGGGGCAGCGACGGCGAGGTGGTTCGCCTGGCGCGGACCGCCGTCGTACTTCCCCGAAGCATTACCAGCAGCCTGGACATTCTCGTTTGATGAAGGAGCGCCAATAGTGACCATCCAAGCCATCACGGCAAGCAGCGGAGTCCAGCCCGGAACCATGGCTGGAGCCGCCGCGCCCAAACCCGCGCAGACCATGGACTCGAGCATGTTCATGTCCCTCCTGGTCACTCAGCTGAAAAACCAGGATCCGAGTGCCCCCATGGACACGAACCAGATGATGAACCAGACCGTCCAGCTGTCCATGATGGAGAAAATGACGGAGCTCACCGCAGATGCCAAGGAGAGTTTTTCGCTCCAGATGCGCAGCGCCGCGGCACAAATCATCGGGCACAACGTCAGCTACGCGCTCGCGGACGGGACAAAGGGATCGGGTCTCGCGAGCTCGGTTTCCTTTGCGGCCGGAACCCCCACTGTGGCGGTCGGAGGAGTGAACGTTCCGCTCGATTCCATCAGCGGGATGACGGCCGCTACTTCGCCCACCGCCTGACGCTCTACACCCCCTGAACCACCCGAAGAAAGGCAACACCATGCTTCGTTCGCTGTACTCCGGAATCTCCGGCCTCCGTGCCCACCAGGCCATGCTGGACGTCACGGGAAACAACATCGCCAACGTGAATACGGCCGGCTTCAAGGCTTCCTCCACCCAGTTCCAGGACACGCTCTCGCAGATGACCCAGGGCGCCGGCGCCCCGCAGGCCGAAACCGGTGGCACCAATCCCGCCCAAATCGGCCTTGGCGTTCGCGTGGCGGGAGTCAGCACCAACTTCAGCCAGGGTTCATCGCAGAACACCGGACGAGCCACTGACATGATGATCTCCGGCGACGGTTTCTTCATCACCAGCAAGGCCGGCCAGCAGCTCTACACCCGCGCCGGTGCCTTCGACATGGACGCAGCCGGCCGTCTCGTGAGCCCCGACGGCGGCATCCTGCAGGGCTGGTCCGCCGCCAACGGTGCGGTGAACCTGGGAGGTCCCGTTGGCCCGATCGCCCTCTCGCCCAATACGACGTCGGCCGCCGTTGCCACCACCAAGGCGTCGCTGGACGGCAACCTCCCGTCCGACGCGGCCGTCGGGACGAGCGTCGAGCGCCAGGTCAAGGTGTACGACGCCGACGGCGCCTCCCGCAGCCTGAACCTGACGTTCAGCCGCTCTGCGGGCGGCTGGGATGTGGCCGGGGCAGATGCCAACGGCGCCACGGGCAATTCGACGCTCACGTTCACGAACGGTGCGCTGACCTCGGGCGGTGCCATGACCGTCGGCGGTATCACGGTGGACATGTCCACTGTTACCGGCTTCGCCGCCATGAGCACACTCACAGTCGGCAGCCAGAACGGATCCGAGGCAGGCAAGCTGGAGTCCTTCACCCTCGGCGGCGACGGCTCACTCATCGGCTCGTTCAGCAACGGCAGCAAGCAGGTTCTGGCACGCGTGGCCCTTGCCCGCTTCACCAACCCCGGCGGCCTCGAGAAATCCGGTAGCTCGACATACGTGGCAACCGCCAACTCCGGCACGCCCCAGTTGGGCGCCCCGGGCGACGCCGGCCTCGGCACGTTGACCGCCGGAGCCCTGGAAATGTCCAATGTGGACCTCTCCCAGGAGTTCACGAACCTGATCGTGGCCCAGCGCGGCTTCCAGGCCAACGCCCGCATCATCACGACGTCGGATGAGGTTCTGCAGGAGCTGACTAACCTGAAGCACTAGTGATGCTGCCCATCCACAAACACAAGAGTGGCCGGCATCCTTGGACGCCGGCCACCCTTCAGCAATTACTGCATTTTTAAAGTCCGCCGACCCCGTTCGGAGTGCCGACGCCTGTGGGTCCGTCCCATCCAGTGCCGGAAAGGCACCATTGGCTCGAGGAGCACGTGCCCGTTGAACCCGAGGCGACGTCATTGAATTTCCCGGAGTTCGTGTACGGAAGCGAGTTGGCCAGCGCCGTCGAGCTGCCGGAGTTCCCGGAAAGCGCGTACATTGCCGCGATCAGTGGTGAGGACAGGCTGGTCCCTCCATACTGGGCCCACGACGAGGTGGTGCTGCTACTCGGCGCATACACTGCCAATCCCGTCTGCGGATCTGCGACGGCGGAGACGTCCGCCGAGGCGCGCTTGCCGCACCCGGTACCGAACGTGGCAGCCGCAGGCAACGCGGCATTGACACTGGAGCAGCCGGATCCAGAGCCGGACCAGGCAGACTCACCCCACCCGCGCGCACTGGTGTTCTTGACCAACGATGTGCCTCCCACCGCGGTGACGTAGCTCGAGGACGCGGGGTAGGACGACCCGGTATAGCCGTTGTCACCGGTTGACGCTGTCACCGCGATGCCCGGGTGGTTGTAGTACGCGCCATAGGTGGAGTCTGCCGAATCCCCACCGCCGTAGCTGTTGGAAATCGCGACGACCCCTGGTTGTTTGGCGGCCGTCGCCACGGCTGTACCAAGATTAGTGATACTGGCTGTTGTCGCTTGGACAACGAGGATCTTGCAGTCCGGGCAGGCTGCCGAGACGGCGTCGACGTCGAGGGCGGTTTCGTCGGCCCAGCCGGAATTGAACCTGGGAAGCTTATTGCCGCCGTTCTGGTCCTTGATGGTGAGGCAGCCGTTGCTGACCGTGCATGCCGCAAGGCCGAACTGTGCGCGGTAAACGCCGAGATCGCGTTCAAGGTTCGGATAGCCATAGGCATCTACGACTGCGACGGTGCGGCCGCCGGACGCGAGGCCCGTGATGTTGTAAGCGCCCTGTATATCCGCAGGGGTCTTGCCCGTGGCGGGCGGCGTGCTTGAAGCGGGCTTGGCTTGTCCTCCCTGCGGCAGCGACTTGGCCGGGCTCGTTGAATCATCGACGTACTTGAGCGCAAAACACGACGCATCGCCGGCCGGGACCTCGGCGCAGACCCGCTCCGCATGCCAATTGGCTGACGGAGCTGGTTGGGCAACTGCCGCCGGCGCAGTGGCTGAGACCGCACTCAGCAATAGCAACAACGCCCCGGAAACGCTAAGAATCTTCTTCACGAAACCTCCCTGAGGATCAATAAGATCCGAGTTGACAGAACGGTCACCTCAGCGTGACAAGCTTCGCACCAAACGCCACTATTGTCACCCACGTCACATCCATCCCCGCGGTCTCATGAGCCACTGGGGAGATTCGCAGTGGGACTATCGGTGGTCGGTGAGACGGGGGCTGTGGATGTGTTCGCGACGGAAGCCGAGGCCGACGATCCGGCCCAAGAGGCGTTTGATCAGTGGAGTGTTGCTGATGAGTCGCATGAGTTGGATGGGTGGGTTTCCTTGGGAGAGGCGGGCGAGTTGGCGGGTCTGCTGTCGCTGCAAGGCCTGTGCTCGGCGTACCGCGGGTTCGCGTCGTCGTTGCAGTCGCTGAAGGTCGGCGACGGCGATGGCTCCCGTTCGCAGTGGTAACGCGAGGTGATTGGCCGTGGCGACGGCATCGGCAATGGCGTAATTCACCCCTGCGGCGCCGGCCGGTGACATGGCGTGCGCGGCGTCGCCGATGCACAACAGCCCGGGTTCGTACCAGCGTTTCAACCGATTGGAGCGCACCGAAAGCAGCTTGATCTGGTCCCAGTCGGTCAGCGCAGCCAGGCCGGCGGCCAGGAATGGGGCGGCATGTGCCACCCTGTCGCGGAAGTCGGCCAGGCCCGCGGCCTGAACCCGCGGGAGTGTTCCTTTCCCGATGATCGTGCCGCACTGCCAGTAGTCGCCGCGGTCGATGGCGAGCACGATCTGCCCGCCGCCGAGGTAGCCCAGGGTCGGCGGTGCATCCTGGCTGCGCGGCACGCGGAACCACAGCACGTCGATCGGCATCGCGAACTCCCTTAGCGGCAAGTCCGTGTGTTCCCGGATAAGGGAGAACCGGCCGTCACACGCCACCGTGAGATCCGCACGGATCTCCACCTCGCCCTGGGCCGTGCGCGCCCGTACGCCGGTCACTTGCTCGCCGCGGCGGAGCAGGCCGGTTGCTTCGGTACTCATTTCCAGCCGGAAGGCGGGATATTGCCTGGCATGGCTGGCCAGGAAGTTCAGGAAATCCCACTGTGGCATGAACGCCATGAACTTGCAGCGGGTGGGCAGGTGCCGGAAGTCCACCAGCCCGAAGGTCTGTCCGTCGATGCCGAGGCGCAGTTCCGGTATCTCTGTGTGGGGCAGGCGCAGGAACTCTTCCAACAAACCCAGTTCGGCGAGTACGTCGGTGGTTGCTGGATGGATGGTGTCGCCGCGGAAGTCCCGGAAGAAGTCTGCATGTTTCTCCAGCACTGTCACCTCGACTCCCGCCCGGGCGAGCAGGTAACCCAGCATCATGCCGGCCGGTCCACCGCCGACCACACAACAGGATGTGTTCCAAGATCGCGGAGCGGGTGTGGCTTCGGGTTCGCCGGGCATCTCTAGCTCACCTCATCGAGCGGCTGAGGCCGTCAAGGACGAGGTTCAGCCCGAAGTCGAACTCGTCCCCGAAGTCGTAGCCCGGTTTGAGGACGTGTTCGGTGGCAATCTCCATCATGTGCGGGTATTGCCCGGTCGAAAAGCGTTCAACGATCGGCGCTGTGATCTCCGAGGCAGTGTCCCGGCCGTCAAAAGGCAGGGCGGCCTCCTGTAGGGCGAATCCGTAAATGTAACTATCGAGCAGGGCGTAGGCATGGGCCGTCATCTGAACCGAAAAGCCTGCTGCCCTCAACGTCCCCAGCGTCGCTTCGTGGTGGCGAAGGTTGGCTTCGCCCGGGGAAGAACGGCTTTCCAGCAGCCCGACTGCCCACGGATGGCGTTTGAGAGCGCTGCGCACGCCGTGCGCCCGTCGGTACATTTCCTCCCGCCAATCGCCCGCGGGGGAGGGCAGCTCGATTTCGCTGAAGACCATGTCCACGATGCCATCCAGAATCTCGTCCTTATTGGCCACGTAGTAGTACAGCGACATGGGCTTGGTTCCCATGCTTTGGGCGAGCGAGCGGATGGTCAGCGCTGCGATTCCGGACTCGTCAGCGAGATCGACAGCGCATCCGAGCACCCTTTCGCGGCTCAGCGGAAGGCGCCGCCGGGGGAGGGGCTGCGCAGTGTCCGGCATCGGGACTCCTTGGACTCTAGTTAGTACAGCTCTCTAGTGATTTAGTGCAGGGCTCTAGCGGTTTAGTACATTGTACGATAATCTCTTTTAGTACAGCGTACGAAAAGCGATGCGCCCCCATTGACTGGAAAGGAACTGCCATGACCGCTGGTCAGCATGCTGCGGAGACTCCGATTTCGGGCGGCTCGCCGGGCGGCTCGTCCGGGGCGCAGCCGCATTCGTCCGTCACGATGCGGGCCATCGTGCAGGAGGCTTATGGCTCTGCCGACGTCCTGCACATGGCACAGATCCCCAAACCGAAGATTGCCGAAAACGAGGTGCTGATCCGGGTCCACGCTGCAGGACTGGACCGGGGGACTTGGCATGTGACCCGGGGCCTGCCCTACGCGCTGCGCCTGGCCTTCGGCGTTCGCGCCCCCAAAAACCCTGTTCCCGGGATGGACCTGGCCGGCACCGTCGTTGCGGTCGGAGCTGCGGTGACCCGGTTCGCCGTCGGGGATCACGTCTTCGGCGTCGGTAAGGGCTCTTTCGCCGAGTACGCGACGGCCCGCGAAAGCCAACTCGCGTTCAAACCGGCGGACATCAGTTTCGAACAGGCCTCGGTGGTCCCGGTTTCCGCCTGCACTGCGCTGCAGGCTTTGCGTGCCGCAGGCCAGCTAGCGCCGGGACAGAAGGTGCTGATCCTTGGCGCCTCGGGCGGAGTGGGCAGTTACGCTGTTCAGCTCGCTAAAGCAGCCGGGGCCGAGGTCACAGGCGTTTGCAGTACGGCCAAGATTGACCTGGTGCGTTCGCTCGGCGCCGACCACGTCCTCGACTACGCCACTCAGGACTTCGCCGACGGCACTGAACACTACGAGCTGATCCTGGATATCGCTGGGAACCCCACCCTGGCTCGCCTGCGCCGGGCCCTCACCCCCTCAGGCACGGCCGTTATCACCGGTGGTGAAGAAGGCGGCTCCTGGACGGGCAGTATCGACAGGCAATTCAGGGCCCTGGCGCTGTCCCCGTTCATCAGTCAGCGGTTCGCCATGGTCATGGCCACGCAAGGCGCGGCGGACCTCGAATACCTTGCCGGGCTCATCGACGCCGGAACCCTCACTCCGACCGTCGACCGGAGCTATCCTCTGGAGCAGGTTCCAGACGCTATGCGCTATTTCGATGCCGGCAAAGTGCGCGGGAAAATCGCGATCACCATCCAAGGCGCCGGGGGCAACTGAAACAGGTACTGGCAGTACACGGTATGACAGGCACTCCCACGCGGACGCGGGGACTGGTTTTCTTGAATCAGTCCCCCTTTAGCGAAAGGAACGCACGATGAAACTCGTACCCCCTGCTCCCACGGCCAAAGCCCCCACGGAGAGATTCACGGGAGATGTCTACCTCAATCCCCTCCACAACGGCGAGGCGCCCTCGCGTCTCGTGGCGGCGATGGTCCGTTTCACCCCCGGTGCCCGTACGAACTGGCATTCCCACCCCCTTGGCCAGACCCTGCACTGCACCGATGGCATCGGGTTAGTTGCTACCCGGGACGGGAGTGTGATCCTCATGCGTGCAGGAGACACGGTCCACACGCCGCCCGGCGAGGAGCACTGGCACGGCGCTACCCAAGACAACATGATGTGCCACCTGGCTTTGGTGGAGCACGACAACGGGGAGAGCGCCACGTGGCTTGAACCCGTCAGCGAGCAGGCCTACGAAGCCGCGCATGCCCAAGCCAGCCGATAACCAGCATCCACAAAAAGGAAACCTCTTGAACACCGTCACCCTTAACAACGGCGTCGAAATGCCGATCCTCGGCTTCGGCGTCTTCCAGATCCCCGACGAGGAAACCCAAGCCGCGGTGGAGGCCGCCCTCGACGCCGGTTACCGCCACCTGGACACCGCTGCCTCCTACGGCAACGAGGCCGCCGTCGGCTCCGCGATCAAGGCGAGCGGCATCGCCCGCGACGAACTATTCATCACTACGAAGCTTTGGATCCAGCACGCCCCGGCAGGAAGCGTGCAAGACGACACGAAGCGCGCCTTCGACAACTCGCTGAACCGCCTCGGACTGGACTACCTCGACTTGTACCTGATCCACCAGCCATTGGGGGACTACTACAGCGAGTGGCGCGCCATGCAGGACATCCACAAGGACGGCCTCGCCCGCGCGATAGGGGTCTCGAACTTCCACCTGGACCGGCTGGTGGACCTCATCGACCACAACGAGATCGTCCCGGCCGTCAACCAGATCGAGACCCATCCCTTCCACCAGCGCGCCGCCGACCAGGCAATGATGCGCGAACGTGGCGTCCAGATCGAGTCCTGGGGACCATTCGCCGAAGGCAAGAACGGCCTGTTCACCAATCCTCTCCTCGGCGCCATCGCCGAAGCGCACGGCAAGTCCGTCGCCCAGGTGGTGCTGCGTTGGCTCATCCAGCGCGAAGTGGCGGTCATCCCCAAGTCGGTCCGGCCGGAACGGATGGCACAGAACCTCGACGTCTTCGATTTCGCCCTCACGGACGAACAGATGAACCAAATCGCCACCCTCGACACCGGTGCCAGCCTCTTCTTCGACCATCGCGATCCCGCCATGGTGAGCTGGCTGGGCGGACGCAGGATCGCCTGAGACCGCACTGAGTTCCCGCCCCGCTCTCTTACAGCAAACTTGCAGCTTCTGTCCGGTTCCCGCACTGTGTTCCGGTTCTATCCTGAGGGGGTGGAGCAGCATACGGAGTCTGGGAGTGGCGAGCGGGAAGACCGCGAATCCCGCTTCAGGGTGAGCCGGCGTAGGTTCCTTAGCGGGGCGGGAATGGCAGGGGCCGGATTGCTTGCCGGACTCGGGATCGCCAAGGCAGGCGTGTTGCCCGGGGGAACGGCCCCGGTCAGCGCAGCTACTCCGACGCCGGTGGCGTCACCGGCGCCGTCGGCCAGCGGCATGGCTTCCGCCCCTGCGATCCGCAGCTTCGTTTCGACCGCTTTGACCGCTGCCCGCGTTGCCAGCTGGGCTACCGGGCCGACGGGCGCAGGCCTCCTGTTCGTGGGACCGATGGGCCACGGCACCAACGGGCTGATCATGGACAACCACGGGGAACCGATATGGATGGAACCCACAGGTTCCGGCGTGACGGACCTTCGCGTGCAAGCCTTCGAAGGCCAATCGGTACTGACTTATTGGACTGGAATCGGAACCGGTGGCCACGGTGCAGGAAAGGGCGTCATCAAGGATGCCCAGTACCGCACCGTGGCCGAAGTCAACACAGGCAACGGGCTGCAAGCGGATCTGCACGAGTTCACCATCACCCCAGCCGGGACAGCGTTGATGATCTCCTACCCGACCGTCCGGCATGACCTGACGTCGGTGGGCGGACCTGCGCAGGGCTACATGTTTGATTGCCATGTCCAGGAAATCGACATCCGTTCCGCCAAGGTCCTCTTCGACTGGACGGCTTCGGACCATATCGACCTGACGGAGTCCTATTTACGCCCGTCCGACAACCCCAAGGCCGACGGCTCCGACGCCACGAAAGCGTTCGATCCGTTCCACCTCAATTCCGTGGACGAGAGCGGGGACGCAGTCCTCGTTTCGTCCCGCCACACGCACACCGCCTATCTGGTCGGCCGCTCGGACGGGGAGATCCGCTGGCGTTTGGGCGGGAAGCGCAGCGACTTCTCGATGACGCCGGAATCCGTCTTCGCTTGGCAGCATGATGTTCGACGCCGGCCCAACGGCATCATCAGCATGTTCGACAACCATTACAACCAAGGCACCACCGGGACATCGCGGGGGCTGCTCCTCGCCGTCGACGAAAAGGCGCACACCGCCGTCGTCAAGCAGGAGTTCAGCAGGGGCGGCCACCGGGGCGATGCCGAAGGGAACCTGCAGTTCCTGGATAACGGGCATGTCCTGGTGGGCTGGGGAGCGGACCCCGCGGCCACGGAATTCACTCCCGATGGGAAGGCCGTATTCGAGGCGACCGGCATCGGCGATGCCTCTTACCGCACCTACCGCTCGCCATGGACAGGCCGGCCGGACACCGTCCCCGACCTGGCATCGGTGCCCGGCAACGGGTCCACGATGCAGCTTTACACCAGCTGGAATGGCGCTACCGAGGTTGCCAAATGGAGGTTCCTGACCGGAACCGGCCCCGGGCCCCTGTCCGAAGCGGTGACGGTTCCGCGTCGCGGCTTTGAGACGTCGACGGCGGTGGCCGCCGCGCCGAGGGCCGCCGTCGAGGCTTTGGACAAGTCCGGCAACGTTTTGGCGACGTCGACGGTCATCGCGACAGCCTGACTCCAGGCCATTCCGCCTTCCGACGGAGTTACGGCAATATGTGTTGGTGCGCGGCCGCTTCCACGGCGGCAGCCTCTGCCTCGGCCATCCGGGTCTCTGCGTCGACGTCGATGCGCCGGGTCATCAACCAATACAGCCCAGCGGAGACGGGGAGTCCGATGAACAGTGAGATATCGGCGCCGTCGATGGCGTGGGCAATGAACCCGACGAAGAGCTTTCCGGCAGAGAAGAAGGGGATCATCACCACAAAGCCGACGAGGTAGGAGATGATGCCGGGCCAGCCCCAGCGTCCGTAGATCCCGTCCGGCTTGAAGATCTCGGCGATGGCGTAGTGGCCCTTGCGGACGATGAAGTAGTCGGTGAGGTTGACAGCCGTCCACGGAATGAAGAAGTACAGCACTAGCAGCAGGAAGTCGTTGAAGTTGGCGAGGAAGTCGGACGAGGCCAGGTTCGCCAGGACGACGGAAATGAGGGCGGTGATGGAGATCGTGATGATCCGGAGCCTCAGGGTCGGCCGGATCTGTCGCACGCTGTCGATGGACGATATGAGGGTCAGCGAACCGCCGTACATATTCAGGGCAGTCACGGAAACCAAGCCCAGGGCGGCGACGATCAAGGCGATGCCACCGAATCCGCCGAAGAGCTGCTCGGCCGTGGATTTGATCGAGCCGATGGTTTCGAAGTTTTCCCCGGCTGCGGCGCCAATGTAGGCGCCCAGGAACATCACCCAAATACCGCCTAGCGCGCTGCCCCAGAACGTCCACCGGAAAGTGCCCCGTCCGCTGGCCGGAGGGAGGTAGCGGGAGTAGTCCGAGACGTAGATGGCCCAGGAGATCTGGTAGCCGGCCGCAACCCCCAGCTGGCCCAGGAACGGCACCAGATGGAAGTCAGCCAGGTTGTATGCGCCCGCGGGTATGGCCAGCTTAACGGCTGCGATGGTGAGCAGCGCCAGCATGATGATGGTCAAGTAGGTCAGGTAGCGCTCAAAGGCGTGGATGAGGTCGTAGCCGAACAGCGCGATGACGACGGCGACAACCGTGACCACCCAGAACCACAAGTTTTGGGAGCCGAAGTTGATCGACTCCGAGATGGCTTGGCCGGCCAGGATGGTGTTGAAGATATTGAAGCCCGCGTACTGGAGGTAGGCAAAGAGCCAAACCAGCAGGGCACCGATGTAGCCGAATTGCGGCCGGGACTGGATCATCTGCGGCAAGCCGAGCTGGGGGCCCTGCGAGGAGTGCGCGGCCATGAACAGCGTGCCGACGAGCACCCCGATGGCGATCGCGAGCAGCGACCAGATCAAGTTGCCGCCGGTGGTGATGCTGATCAACCCCACTGCCAACGTGGCGATCTGGGCGTTGCTGACGAACCACAGCGGTCCGATGTGCGAAACCTTGCCGTGCCTCTCGTCCAAGGGAACGTAATCGATCGACCGGACCTCCAGCCCGCGGCCCGATCCTTTGTCCGTGGTAGTGCTCATGGTGGACCTCCTTCGAAGCGTCGGGGCATCTTGACTTTGGTTTAGCACAGAGTGGGGCGGCCTAGAAGAGCTCGCAGGATTCCTAGAGGAGCCGGTGGTGCTGCCACGTGGGGAACTGGTCCCGGGCTGCCTGGACGGCCTCCGGTGAGAGGTCCAGCGTCGCGGTCCCCGGCTCCGTGCCGAGCGTATGCAGGACAGTCCCGAGGGGATCAACGAGCATGCTGTAGCCGATGGACACAGGCGGGGTCTGGGAGACCGCCGCCACGTATACGCCGTTTTCTATTGCCCGGGCCTTGGCCAGCGTGGCCCATTGCTCGGTCTTGGCCGTGCCGGGAACCCACGAAGAGCAGACGAGGAGCACCTCGGCCCCGGCATCGGCCAGCATGCGCGCCAACTCGGGGAAGCGCAGGTCGTAACAGGTCATCAACCCGAACGTCATGCCGCCGCAGGAAAAAGTGACAGGCACTGGCTCAGGCGCGGCTTTGATGTAATCCGATTCCCGGAACCCTTGGCAGTCAAACAGGTGGATCTTCCGGTAGCTGGCAAGGCGCGAAGCGTCGGGAGCGATGGCCACCAACGTGTTGAAGGCCCGGTCCCCTTCCCCGGATGCTTCCAGGACGCCTGCTACGACGGCGATCCCGTATCGTGCCGCCGTCGCCTGGAGCTTGGCGGCCACCGGGCCGTCAAGGGGTTCGGCCATGTCCACGAAGCTCCGGTCCACCCGGCTTTTCTCGTACGTCGAGTACTCAGGGAACACAATGAGGTCGGAGCCCTCGCGGGCGGCCCGGGCACAGTAATCCGCGATGAGGTCGAGGTTACGGCGGACGTCAGTGCCGGAATCGATCTGGGCCAGGGTGATGCGCATGCAGTCCTCATTTCTCAGTGTTCCGGCAGCGCGCTGGGAGCTGTCGTCATACCAGGGCGGCTTCTTTTTCTTCCATCACCATTTCCGGCGGTGCCTTCCGGAACCCCTTTGTGATGATGCCCAGTACCACGACGCCGACGCAGAGCCAGATCAGCCCGAGCGTGATGGCGTTCGAATCGAGCTGGGAGAGCAGGAACCCGTCGATGATGGCGCCCACCGCCGGCATGACCACGTAGAACAATACGCTGAGCCGGTGTCCCGAGCGTCGCTGGCGCAGGTAGTAGGCAATGACCGAGATGTTGACGAGCGTGAACGCCGTGAACGCGCCGAAGTTGATGAACGACGTCGAGGTGGCAACGTCGAGGAACATGGCGATGAGTCCCACCGCGCCGGTAATGACGAGGTTGAATACCGGCGTGTGGAAGGACTTGTTCAACGCCCCGAAGACCTTCTTCGGCAGGACTGAATCCCGACCCATGGCAAAGAGCAGTCGTGAGGCGCTCGCCTGTGCTGCGAGCCCGGAGGCAAACTGGGACACCACGAGTCCCGCCAGGAAAACCGCGCCGAAGAATTGGCCGCCGATCTTCAGGGCAATGTCCGACGCCGCCGACGCCGAATCGTCGAACACCCCGCCGGGGTGGATCAACTGGGTCGTGTAGGACACGACGACGAAGATCGCGCCGCCGATGAGAGCCACGAGCATGATCGCCTTCGGCACGGTCTTCTTCGGCTCGATGGTCTCCTCTGTGAGGGTGGACACGGCGTCGAAGCCCAGGAACGAGTACGCCGCGATGGCAGCGCCGGCGGTGATTTTGTCGAAGCTCGACGTGTCGTTGAAGAAGGGAGCGGTGCTGATCAGGGCGCTCGCGCCGGAGGTTGACACCAAGGTTCCCACGGACAGGGCAACGAACAGGACTATCACCAGCAGCTGAAAAGCCATCAGGAGGTAGTTGGCCTTGTCCGCCACCTTGACGCCAACCACGTTGAGCAGCGTGGTGACGGCGATGAACGCGACGATCCAGACCCCGATGGGAATGTCGGGGAACTGCGCCGTGAGGTAGGAACCCCCGATCAGCCAGATGACCATCGGCAGGAACAGGTAGTCCAGCAGGACAGCCCAACCGGCCAGGAATCCGATCCGGGAATCGATGGAGCGCCGGATATAGGTGTACGCGGAGCCGGCCACCGGATAGGCAACAGCCATCCGTCCGTAGCTCTGCGCGGTGAAGAGCATCGCGACCATCGCCACCAGATAGGCCGACGGCGATGCTCCGCCAGTGGTTTCGGCGATCACGCCGAAGATCGCCAGGACGATGAGCGGGGTCAAGTAAGCCAGCCCGAACAGGACCAGCGAGGGCAGTTTCAGGGCGCGCGTGAGGCTCGGTTGTGTAGTCACCGGTGGTTCCTTAGGAGTTGGAGGACCGCGGGGTCCAAGTAGTCGGGTCGATGCGGCCTTGGTAGACGGGCAGCTCGATGGCCGGTTCGCCGGGACGGAATTGGGACCAGGGACGGTTGAGGTTTTCGGTCCCGTGCGAGCGGACGTGCTCGACGGCGGAGAGGTCCAGTTCCGCGGCGAGAAGAGCGGGGGCGTCGTCGTCGGCCTCGGCTATCGTGTTTCCCTCGGGGTCGACGATCAGGCTGAGGCCTTTGCCGGTAGGGCCCGCGCAGTTGACGCTGACCATGAAGACCTGGTTCACGATCGCGTTCGCCTTGGCCAGGACGAGTTCTTGCTTGCGGTCCGGCGTCGTGGTCTTGACAACGTTGAGGATCACTTCGGCGCCCATCCACGCCAGCTGGCGGGTTACCTCGGGGAACCAGGCGTCGTAGCAAATGTTCAGGCCGACCCTGCCGATCCCTTTCAGGTCGACGGTCGTGAATCGATCGCCGGGATCGTACGGCTCAAAGGGGCGCCAAGGGAAGACCTTGCGGTAGTAGCCGGCAAGGTCGCCTTCCGGGGAGAGGACCAACTGGGTATTGAACAATTGCCCCTCGGGGCCGCGTTCGCAGACGCTGCCTGGAACTAGCCAGATACCCAGGTCCGCTGCGAGCTGCCGCAGTTCCTTGACGCGCGGACCGTCCAGCGGCTCGGCTGAGTCCTGCAGGACTTCCGTACGCTGCAGGTCCGGGTTGGAATCCCCGAAAAGGTGCAGCTCCGGGAAGACCACGAGCTTGCTCTGCGGTTGGATCGCGACGGCGGCGGCGACCTCGGCTGCGAAGGCCTCGGTGGGCTCGCCGATCAGCCGGGGTGACGCTTGGGCGGCGATGAGGGGAAGGATGCGTTGCACTGGTTTCTCCACGTTGTCGTTGTGACTCGCCTCATATTAGATCATAATGATCAAATAAAAGAAAGGTGGATTTTGCCCCGTAAAGTAGCGGATATGACCCGTCAGCTTGAGGACACCACCGGCGACTCACCCATCGATGCTGCCCCTTTGCTCGGAATCGACCGCAGGAGCGCAATCGACGCCGTGCGGCTGCGGATCGGCATGGCGATATCCTTGGGGCTGCTTCAGCCGGGGGAGAGGCTGCCCGACCAGCAAGACGTCGCGCTGGGGCTATCGGTCAGCCCGATCACCGCCCGCAGGGCCCTGGCGAGCCTGGCTGATCAGGGCGTCGTCGTCCGCCGTCGTGGACGTGGCGGCGGAACCTTTGTCGCTGACGAGCCGCCGCAGAAGGTGCTTGAGCAACTTGCTGCGTCGCCCGCTGAATCACTTGCGGTGAACCGGCTTGTGGACCGTCGGCTGCTGTTCGAATGCGCGGTCACCCACTTCGCAGCAGTCAATGCCACGGCAGCACAACTTGATGAGCTGGAGCGGCTTACCCACGAAATGGCCGGATCAACCAATTGGTCCGAGTATCACCAGGCCGACGAGCAGTTTCACCGGTTGGTCGCGGCGTCCTCGGGCTTGGGCCCGGCTGTCGATGTCTACAACGAGGCATTGGCGGAGCTCTACGCCTACTTCATCCCGTACCCGATCGAGTTTCTCCATGAGTCCAATCGGGACCACATCGCGCTCGTGAATGCCCTGCGGGCCGGCGACGATCGCGGCGCGGTGGAGGTATCGCGGCGGCACGTGGACGTGTTGCACAAGACGATGTTCATGGGTCTGGCCGGCGGCGACGGCCGCCAATCAGGGTAAACGACCGCTCTTGGCTTATTGTCCGGGATATCGGACCAAAGATCGCCACCTTTCCGTGATCGGTGTCACTTCGCATGCTCTGATTGATTCTCAGTTGGGGACATCGGACTTCGGTTGTCAAAGTGAGGATTAGGCATGCAGGCCATAGGAAAAGCGGGAACGGGTGGGCCGCGCGTTGAGCGTCGTTCCATCGACTTTGTCCCGGAAAATGAACGCCATGGTTCGCCTGGCCAGCAGTTCACGCTCTGGTTCGGGGCGAACATGCAGATCACGGCCATTGTCGACGGTGCCTTGGCAGTCCTGTTCGGCGCGGATGCGCTGTGGGCGATCATCGGACTCTTGGTCGGAAACCTCTTGGGCGGTGCTGTGATGGCGCTCCATGCGGCCCAGGGGCCGAAGCTCGGCTTGCCGCAGATGATTTCCAGCCGGGCACAGTTCGGGATCTTCGGGGCGGTGATTCCCCTGATCCTGGTGGTCGTGATGTACCTCGGCTTCGCCGCCACCGGTACGGTCCTCTCCGGGCAGGCAGTCAGCCTCATCCTCCACACGGGCACCCCGGCAGTGGGCATGCTCGTCTTCGGGGTGCTGACCATCATCGTTGCGACCCTGGGCTACAAGTACATCCACATGTTGGGCCGCATTGCGACCGTCGTGGGTATCCTCGGCTTCACCTATCTGGGCATTCGGTTGTTGACCAGCCAGGACGTCGGCGCACTCTTGGGAGCCGGCGGTTTCGAGTTCCCCACCTTCCTGCTCGCCATTTCGCTTGGCGCCGGATGGCAGCTGACGTACGGTCCGTACGTGGCCGACTACTCCCGGTACCTGCCTTCCAACACGCCGACACGCAAGACCTTCTTGTCGGCGTACTTCGGCACGGTGATTGGTTCCCAGTGGTCCATGACCCTGGGCGCGCTCTTCGCCGCCCTCGCATTGCCCAAGGGCGCACGGTTCCTGGACGGCCAAGTCGCCTTCCTTGGGAACCTGAGTGGCGGCGGACTGATAGCGGTGGTCATTTACCTGGTTATCGTAACGGGAAAACTGACCGTCAACACGCTGAACGCCTATGGCGGTTACATGACCATGCTTACCTCGGTCACGGCGTTCACCCGCAAGTCTGCGGTAGCGTCATGGACCCGGTTCGCCTACGTGATCGGCTTTATCGGACTCTCGGTACTCATCGCAGTCCTTGCTTCCCCCGATTTCATCGCCAACTTCAAGAATTTCGTCCTTCTCCTGCTGATGGTGTTCATCCCGTGGAGCTCCATTAACTTGGTGGACTATTACCTGGTTTCCAAGGAAAAGGTGGACATTCCGGCCCTCTACGACCTGAACGGGCGCTACGGCCGGTGGAACAAGACCGCGCTGTTGAGCTATGCGATCGGCATCGTCGTCCAGATCCCGTTCCTGGCGCAGACCCTCTACACCGGCCCGATGACCGACCTTCTGGGTGGGGCGGACATCTCCTGGCTCGTAGGCCTCGTGGTCACGGCAATCGTGTTCTACCCGTTGGCGAAGAGGAACTCCAATGCTCCGGCTGAGATGGTCTACCCGACGGAACTCGACTCGGAGGCAGTAGCGCCGCTAGCCGGCTCAGCGTCGAACACCGCGGCAGTCTAGCCTTTGCCCCGTCCCCCCCTCGGACGCTCGCTCACTTTTGGGGTGTTTTCGGCGGACGCTCGCTCACTTGAGGTGAGCGAGCGTCCTGGCATTTGGCCCTATATGTGAGCGAGCGTCTCCACTGTTACCAGAGGGCACGACGTCGGGATCACGCTTGGGTGCCTAGCCTGCGGGAAATCTCCCTGGCACACCTGGTCACTTCCGGAATCCACTCCCGGGCGACGTCTTCGATGCGGACCGCCCTTTCCTCTGCGGTCTCGGCGTCCTTGGCCCGGTGCCGGGTGCTTCCGCCGGGAAACGCCCGGTTCGACACCGTCAACGTCACGCTGGCCACGGGATAGCGCTGCCGGTCGAGGACGGCGACTGCCACAGAAGAAAACCCCTCCGTGACCTCGTCCTGCTCCCACGCGTATCCGAGCGACCGTGCCCGCGCCAAGAGATCCTGCAATGCGGGCAAGGATTGCGGGCCTTTGCTGTGGCGCTCCGCGAAAGCCTCTGGCCCAGGGAAAAGCGCAGCCACCTGGGCGGGATCCATCTGGGCCATCATCGCCCTGCCGCTGGCCGTCAGGTGGGCCGGAAGCCGGACCCCGGTGTCCGTGACAAGTGGGCTTTGCCGCGGAGCCCGCTCCTCGATCACGTAAACGACGTCGCGCCCGTGCATCACAGCAAGGTGGGCAGTCCGGCGGGTTCGGGCTACGAGCCGGGACAGGGGGAACCGGGCAATCCGCTGGATCGGAGCCTGCCGCGAATACCCTGTCCCCAACTCATGGGCGGTCACTCCCAGGGCGTACTTGCGCTCTTCGGGAAGGTGGACAAGAAAGCCGTCATCGATCAGTGAGGTGATGAGCTGATACGTAGTTGACCGGGGCAAGCCAACGTCGCGCGCAATGATGGACGCGCTGACCGGGCCGGCCTGGCCTGCAACGTATCTGAGAACCGCCAGCACCTGGGCCGCAGCAGGTGCTTTCGGCCGCACGGATTGACTGTACATTCTCATAGAATACGCGCTGGAATGTCCGGTATATCGGACGTTGAAGCCACTAAGAGAGCCCCGCCAGCCGGACCCGCGCCGTTTCAGCGGTCCGGCGTTCCCGGGCGGCTAGCCGGGCTGCCAGTTTGCGGTTCCGCTCAGCCAGGGTGATCGCCCACTCCGTCGCTGCGAGTTCCTGCTGCAACGCCGCCAGCTTGTCCTTGGCGGCTTTGACGTCGACGGCGAGTTGCTCGCTCCGGCGTACGGCCTCCGACTTTTCGCGCTCGGCCTGGGCGAGTTCCAGGTCAGCCTTGTCCGCGTTGCGCTCAGCCTCCACGAGCGCGGTTTGTGCCTTCTCGCGTTCGCGCTCCGAGTCGGCGCGTGCGCCCTCCGAGTCTGCCCGCCCGCGCTGCCGGCCGCCGTCGTCGGGCTCTTCGTTGGTGGTACCCGCCGCGGGAAGCGCGCCCGCAATCGCCACGGCGCCCGAGAGATCCACGGGTTCCAATCCGTTCGTGGCGAGCGAGCGCACAAGTTGCCCGCTGCGGAGCGCCGCGGCGGCGCCGGGATCCGTCATGGCGGCCCTCAGCGTGGCCTCGATCTCCATCGCGGCGGCGCCACTGACCTTGACGCCCAGACCTTCCGCCACTGCCCGGGCCTGCTCGACGGCGGCGCCCAGGACGCGCGGGCGCTGTTGGCCGAGCGTACGGAGACGCTCGTGGTCCTGCTGCTCCTGGGCTCGCCCGAGCGAGGCCCCAAGCTCCAGGACGCCCGCGAATTCCTTGGTGCCGTGCCGGACAAGCATGTTGACGGCCCACGCCGCCGTCGAAGGCTTGGGCAACTGGGCGATCTGCTTCGCCAGTTCGGCGTCCCCCGCGGACTTGGCTTCCTTGGCCCGCGCGGTGCGGGCCGCCGTGAAGGCCGAGGGAACCAGCGTGTAAAGTTCGACGGCGATCGCGGCTAGTTCCATGGTGGAAGCGTGTGCCGTATTACTCGGCGAGGAATTCAGCGAGTGCGTCAGCCATGACTCCGGGTTCCCAGCCGTGGTTGGCGCCTGGAATGGTGGCTTTGCGGGCACTGGGGATGTTGGCCACGATGGAGTCGGCCGCTTTCGGCATGATCGGGATGGTCTGCTCGCCGACGATCGCGAGGGTGGGCTGGGTGATGCCGGACCACAGCTGGGCGCGTGGCGCGGACTGGGTCCACGCGAGGGATTCGGCGTCGGCAGAAAGGCTGGGGCCCAATTCGAGCATGGTGGGCCATCCTGGACTGTTCTTGGCGCCGGCCAGCCACTCCGGCGGCATGTCCTTCATGTAGTACTCGATGGTGGCGGCCTTGTCGCCGGATGCGATCTTTTCCTGGAGCCCGGCGAAGAATTCAGCCCCGCCGGTGCCGAGTTCATCGCTCAAGGGAGTCTCCCACAGGGCCAGCTTCGTGACAGGTAGGCCTGCCGCCGCCGCCGCCAGGGAGATCGAGCCACCGGACGAGCTCCCGAAGAGCGCAGCCTTGCCTCCTGCGATGTCGATGAGCGTTGCGAGATCGTCGATGTTGTCCTTCAGGCTGAATGACAGAGCCTCGGCGCTTTCCCCGCGGCCGCGCCTGTCGTAGTTGAGGACCGTGAACCCCTTGGCGGCCAGGAGCTTGGCCATTTCCACGGTGTTGGGGTCGAAACCCCTGAATTGCATCGCACCGCCAACCAGGATCACGGCAGGTCCCTCGCCGTATTGGTCATACCCGATACGGGTACCGTCTTTCGAGATCGCAAATTCGGACATCCCAGATCCTTTGATTTGGCGGACAGTAGGTTCCTAAACTCTGGGGCTCAGCCACTTGCGGGTCAAGGGGAGAGGGGCTCTGAGCAGGAGTTCTTAAGGGCTTCTTAAGCGCCGCCCGCGAGAGTGGAAGCAGGCCTCACAACGGCCTCCACACCCGAACTGGAGATTTCATGTCATCGCACGCCAAGCAGAACACTTCCGCGGAAGTCCGCACTTCCGCCGTCGTCGGTCACGGTGTGCCGTTGCTTCCGCAGCCTCGGTATTGGTTCCTGTGGGGCATTGTGCTCGCCGCGGCAGTCCTTGCCATTGGTTTCAGCGTGCAGTCGGTAGCAGGCGTGACCACCAGCGAATTCGGAGTTGACCAGGAGCTCAGCCGCCATCACGCGGTCGCGCTGACCACCGTGGCCATGGCGCTGAACTTACTCTTCGCCCCGGTAGCGGGGGTTTGCCTTGTCCTGGTGATCGGCTTGTTCGTTTTCCTGGTTCGGAAGTCCTTCGTGCGGGCGGTCATGTTTGTGCTCTTCGCATGTTCGGGCTGGGTTGCCAGCGAGGTGTTCAAACTTGTCGTTGCCCGCCACCGGCCCAATCCTGCGCTTCTTTTCGACCCCCTGGCCCCGGAAACGGGTTCCAACAGCTTTCCCAGCGGCCACACCGCCTTCGCCGTAGCGCTCGCCTTCGCCCTGTACTTCCTGGTCCGGGGCACCCGATGGGGTGTCATCACCGCGTGGGCCGGCGCCGTCCTGGCCGTGGTGGTGGCGTGGTCCCGGATCTATATCGGAGTCCACTACCCCAGCGACGTTGTGGCATCGTTCCTGGCCACCACAGCCATAGTCATCGTTTTGGCCGGGCTCTGGAACCGGTACGTACCGCGAGTCATCGGGAGGCGGCCATTTGGCGTTGCCTCAGAAGCAACCTCGTCAGAAGCAACCGCCTCGGACACGGCCGCAACTCAAGCACACGGATCCTGAGGAGGACCCCATGCAAGTTCTATCTGCCATGCCCGCGTTCCTTGATCCCACCACGCTCCTCCAGGGCTTGGGCCCTGCGGCGCTGGGCGTCGTGGCGTTGATCGTCTTTATCGAATCCGGTCTCCTTTTCCCGTTCCTGCCCGGGGACTCTTTGCTATTCACTACCGGCCTGCTTCACCAGCAACTGCAGCTCGAATTGCCGGTGTTGATCGCCGTCGTTTCCGCCGCTGCAATCGCCGGAGACCAGATCGGCTACATGCTCGGACGCAAGTTCGGGCGGCGCTGGTTCAAGGATGATGCCAGGGTCTTGAAGACCGCGCACCTGGATACGGCAGAGGAATTCTTCAAGCGCCGCGGCGGCCCCGCGATCGTCCTGGCCCGCTTTGTCCCCATTGTTCGGACATTTGCGCCGCTGAGCGCGGGCATCGCCCGCTACAACTACAAATCCTTTACCCTGTGGAACATCGCCGGCGCCGTGATTTGGGGAACCTCCGTGACCCTCCTGGGCTCCTGGTTGGGACACTACGAGTTCATCGCAAACAACATTGACGCCATTGCCGTGATCATGGTTTTGGTCTCCGTCCTGCCGTGGGGAGCCGAGTTCCTCAAAAAGCGGCGCAAGGCCAAGGTGGACGCCACGAACGGACACGCCGGGGAAGAATAGACAGCATGACAACAGCTGAGCGGCCGTCCCTCCTCCTCGTCGAAGACGACGCCGCCCTGGGACCGCTCATCAGCGAACTCCTGGAGCCGGACTTCTCCGTTCACCTGGCCGTCAATGGGCGTGACGGCCTCCACCTCGGCTTGACCCGGAGTTGGGATGCGATGGTCATTGACAGGGGGCTGCCCATCATGGACGGCATCGCCTTGATCAAAGCCCTTCGGGCCAAGGGGATCGCCACCCCGATCCTCATCCTGACGGCGCTCGGTGCCACCGATGAGAAGATCCGGGGCCTCGACGCCGGGGCGAACGACTACATGAGCAAACCGTTCGACGCCATGGAGCTGGCCGCCCGCTTGCGAGCCCTCACCCGGACATACGCCCAGCCGCCCACGACTCTGGGAATCGGGGATTGGGAGCTCGACGCCGCTGCCCGCTCCATGCGCTCCGTGTACGGTTCCGTGGTCACCCTGACAGCGAAGGAGGCCGGGCTCCTCGAAATCCTGGCCGGCGAACCCGAGCGTGTGTTTACCCGTGAAGACCTCATCAGCACTTTGTTCCACCCCACGGACCAGCCGGGCGTGATCGACACCTACGTCCACCACCTGCGCCGTAAGATCTCCAAAACGGTGATCCGGACGGTCCACGGCCTCGGATACCAGATCGGCGACCCCCATGACTGAGAACGACACCCATGACTGAGAACCCGGACCAGGCGACGCTCCGCAAAGCCTCCCTGAAGATCGCAGTGCGGATCAGCGCGGCATGCGCGGTTTTGGTTCTTTGCCTGCTTGCGGCCGCCGCGATCTACCTCTTCAACCAGGCGCAGCATCCAACGCTGCCGGGACCAGGCGAAACCGACTCCGTCTACGCATATCTGGACACAAAGGACCTCCTGAAGGCCATGATCGTTGCCGGCATTGCGGGGATCCTCCTCGCCGGTGCCATCGGCTGGCTCAGCGCGCGGAGCGCCATCAGGCCCCTTGGTGAAGCGCTTGCCCTGCAGCGACGTTTCGTTCAGGACGCCAGCCACGAATTGCGCACGCCCCTCGCCATCCTCGATGCGCGGGTCCAGCTCGCCCAGCGCGATGCCCCCGCGGACTCAAAAACGGGGGAAGCGCTCGCCCGCATCCGCAATGACACAGCTACCCTCACCGGCATCGTCAACGAATTACTTGTCGCAGCCACCGGCTCGCCCCCGGGCGCCGCCGCAGAGCCGAGCGACCTCGCCAAGGTGGCGGGCGCCGTCGTCGAGAGCTTGCAACAGCTCGCGGGGGAGAAGAACGTCCGCGTCACCCTGACGGAAAAGGACCGCCCCTTCGCGCTCATTGACAGCAATGGCTTCCGCCGTGCCCTCCTTGCCCTGGCCGACAACGCGCTGGCACACACCCCAGCTGGCGGCCAGGTGGGGATCACGACGGCGGTGCTCGGCAACCGCGCGGTGGTCACCGTCTCCGATTCCGGGGCCGGGATCAAGGGAGTTGACCAGACACGGATCTTCGACCGCTTCGTGAGGACACACAGCCCCGAGGGCGCACGTGGCCAGCGCAGCTTCGGAATCGGATTGGCGTTGGTCCGTGAAATCATCACCGGGGCCCGCGGCACTGTGGAGGTTGAGCGCAGTGGTCCGAGGGGAACGGTCATGAGGATCACGCTGCCGCTTGCCCGGAAGGACACGGCGCCGAATGACACGGCGCCGAATGACACGGCGCCAGGCTCGGCATAGCTTTCTTAGGCGAGCCGCAGGTCGGCGACGCGGGCGAATTTGAGCACTTTGGCGTGGAGGCGTAGCCTGCGGCGGTGGTGCCTGGAACGCGCAGGTTGAATTTCCGGCTCGTGGGTCCCGGGTAAGGGTGGGGCTGTTGATCGGTAGTGGTGTCCGCTGGGGGTGCGGATGTCGAGGACATGCCGTGTCCCGGGACTTGTTGTTGCTGTCCGGGTTTGTGTTGTCCAGCCGGGGAGTTCTTTGGTGTGGTTGCACGCTTCGCACAGGCCGGCGCCGTTGGCCAGGCTCGTCGTGCCGCCATGGTGCCAGGGGACGATGTGGTCGAAATGCCTGATCGGCGCGTCGCAGTAAGGTGTCCGGCAGGTGTCGTCGCGGGCCTGGATGAAGCGCCGCAGCCCTGCAGGGAAGAGCCGCGCCCGGGAATCGACGGCGACAAGCTCCCCGGTCCCGGGGGCGGTGAAGAGACGCCGGAGCCAGAGCTTGAGCTCCTGGGTCTTCCCACGCTGGCCGGGTTCGGCTTGGCCGGGCTGTTTTTCTCCGTCTTGGCTACCTTCGGCTTGGTTCTGGTTCTGGTTCCCGGCCAGGAGTTCCCTGGCCCAACCCGCGGGCACGATGCCGTAGCCGGGCAGGCGTGCCGGTTCGGCATCGCCCTGGAACAGGGTGCGGTCGGTCATGACGAGCTGCACCTCGACCCCGCTGATCCCTCCTGGGGTGCCGGTGGTGCGTTCGACCAGGGCATCGGCCATGAGCTGTCCTCGGCTGCGGGCGTCCCCGCCGGAGCGCAGCGAGTCTGCATGCCGGGACAGGGCCGCGTGCACGGCCACGCCCTGCGCGACGGGAAGAAGCGCGGTCAGATAGGTCATGGTGTCCGGTGCCGGGCGCAGGCTGACATGCCGCTCCGTGGCGGCGTGGCTGGCACGTTGGGTGACGGAGCGGGGGTCCCGCCGGTAGGCAGCGGCCCGCGCCGCGGCGATGATTGCCTTGTCTCCGGCGCCGTCGAAGGCCCCGGTGTCGGCGGCGAGTTCCTCGTCCACCGCGCAGCGGTCCTCGGCGGACAGGCAGGCTGTTTCCTTCACCAACAGCGTCGCCCGCCATTCGTTCAACCGTCCCGATTCCAAGGCGGCCAGGGTGCGCGGCATCTCGCTCACGAGCGCCTTGGCCAGGCCGTGGAGCCGGGATCCCCGGGCCGGTGACTCCCGCCGGGCCAACGCGATTTGGGCTCCGACCCCGCGTCCCTGTTCCTCGGCCGGGACACCGGCCGCCGCGTCGGCGCTGCGCTGGGCGGCATCGAACGCGACGGCGATCCGGGCCCGTGCAGCCGCGGCCGCGGACTTCAGATCCTCCAGGGCACGCAACTGGTTTATCAGTTCAGCACGGTCGGCGAGGTCGGTGCCGCCGACCAGCGCAAAGGCAGCGGCCGGGCGAAGCGATCTCACGGCATCGATCAATTCCCGTGCCCAGGCACTTGACACCGGAGCATCCAGGACCGCGCCGCCCGACGGCGCGCTTGATCCGATCAGCTGTGTTCCCCGGTTCCCGGCCATAACCAAAGCATCGCAGAGGGGTCTGACATTATTAGGTCGAAGATCACCTGCCCGCCGAAAAACCCGGAAATCGGCAGAACTTTTTTATAGCGGCCCGCTCCCGCCCAGCTCTGGCGTGCGTCGCCGAAGCAGACGAGAATGGCCTCGTGGTTCACCCTCGCCAAGGCGGGGCCGTCGTCCCGATGAACCCCGCCGCCCGAAAGATCCAAAGTGTCTACCTCACGTTGACCCTCGGCAATACCCTTGCGGCCTCGTTCATTTGGGGGATCAATACCCTCTTCCTTTTGGATGCCGGACTCAGCAACCTTGAGGCCTTTGCCGCTAACGCCTTCTTCACTGCCGGAATGGTGGTCTTCGAGGTGCCTACCGGAGTGGTGGCTGACGGTTGGGGGCGCCGGATTTCGTTCCTGCTTGGCACGGTGACACTGGCCGGGTCCACCTACCTCTACTATCTGCTTTGGCAGCTTTCCGCCCCGTTCTTGTGGTGGGCCGTGGTGTCGGTATTGCTCGGCCTGGGCTTCACCTTCTTCTCGGGTGCGGTGGAGGCCTGGCTCGTCGACGCGCTGCGCTTCACTGGATATGAGGGTGGCTTGGAGACGGTGCTCGGGCGCGGACAGATGGTGTCGGGTGCCGCCATGCTTGCGGGCTCAGTGGCTGGCGGGGTGATCGCGCAGGCCACCAACCTGGGAGTGCCGTTCCTGATTCGCGTGGGCGTGCTCCTCGCGATGTTCGTCGTGGCGTTCTTGCTCATGCGCGACGTCGGGTTCACCCCCGAACGCTCGGCCCATCCACTCAAGGCGACCCGCGCTGTCCTCGACGCCTCGATCGAGAACGGTTTGAAAAATCCACCCGTACGGTACGTGATGCTGGCGGCGCCGTTCAGCGCCGGCGTCGGGATCTATGTGTTCTATGCCCTGCAGCCGTACCTGCTTCAGCTCTTCGGCGACCGGCACGCGTACTCCGTGGCCGGGCTGGCCGCGGCCATCGTGGCCGGAGCGCAGGTGTTGGGCGGGTGGCTTGCGCCGCGTATCCGGCGCCTCGTTCGCAAACGCACTACGGTGTTGATTCTGAGTGGAGTGGTGAGCGCGTCGATTCTGGTGGTGCTCGGGTTCACGAATGTCTTCTGGGTGGCCCTGGCCTTGTTGACGCTCTGGGCCATGGTCGACTCGGCGGCCACACCGGTACGGCAGGCCTACGTGAACGACATGATCCCGTCGAAGCAGCGGGCAACCGTGCTTAGCTTCGACTCGCTGATGGGATCAAGCGGTGGAGTGGTGGTGCAGCCGCTGCTCGGCCGGGCCGCCGATGTGTACGGCTACTCCGCCTCATTGGCGATCAGCGGCGTTATCGAGTTGATCGCGTTGCCGTTCCTGTTGGCGAGTCGTAGGCAGGGCTCTTTGGCCGATCAAGCCAACGCATCGATCGCTCCATCCGACGCGGAACCCCGGCAGTTGTAGGAATCGGCCTACGGAAGCCGTGAAGCCCGGAGAAGCGTGGCTTTGCCGGCCTTGCCGGGGTCAAGCGGTACAGGGCTAATTAGCACAGCTGGGCCACGATGCAGAGTGCCATCCGAAAGCGGTTGGCAGCGCATTCCGCCCCGGCCGCGCATGGCGGCATGTGCGCCTGGAGCGAGGACCTGGTCCATCCACGCACAGGGGTGCGCCGGCCGGCCGCCACGGAACCGCACGAGGCCGCCCCGCGATTCCAGGGCGAATTCTTCGCCCAGCAGGGGAGCCAGTTGGGCTCCCCTGAGGACCACATTGCGGCGCGTGAGGAGCGGGTCAAAAAGTGCGACCCCCAGCTCAGCAGCCATCGCTTCGAGCGACTCGATGGCCATCAGGGTGACCGCTGCATCCATGTGCGCTGCCTTGCCGAAGAACCGGTCACCGACGATGCCCTTGCCGCTCACGACGTCGACCTGCTCGGCATCCGTGGTGGGCACCTCGGCGGCACCATCACGTGTGCGGCCGAAGTAGGCGTGGCCGGATGACACGAGAAGATGCAGTATCTCCACGTCGTACCTGTAGCTTGCGGTCATGCCATAAGGCTATGCCTGTCCCGGAGTCAGTAACCCCGGGCGCTCTAGGCTCAACCTTGAAAGCTAGTTCTTACGGCGTTGGAAATCAGCGAACGCTCCGATGCCGGTTCCCACAAGGGCGATGCCGGCAAGTATTGCCCACCATAGCTGCATGCTTCCGGCAGCCTTTATGAATAACAGGACTGCTACTAGCGCAAATAGAACCAGGGAAATGGGAATGTCACGAGTACGTTTAGGAGTCAAAACATGCTTCCTTGATCGAGGAGATGCCTAGAATCTTGCCGGCAAGACCGCCGCCGGACAAGAATCACCTTTCAGAGAGAGACAGGCGCTTCACGATCAAATTATGCATGTGGGGCAAATGAGGGCAATAGTTTTTATAAACAGGTTAGAGGAATCTTTTTAGATATTCTAAGGTAGAATTAGTGGACCACTTTTCTGTCGTATGTATTAACACTTTGATCCATAGTCGGTCGCAATTAAAGTCGCCAAGCTGACCCACAAAGGTGACCGAGGCGGCCCTTGACCGCCTCGGTCGGCCTCCTAGGCATGAACGGTTGTCGTCAGGCCTGCAGCGTCAAAAGGGTTCGATCCACTCAGCTCCAGAACTCGGAGAGCCGCCCGGCAAGGGCTCTGCCTTGCTCGTAACCGGCCTGCGCCGCGGGCGGACGCAGTGACAGATCCATGGCATTGGCGCCGAACATGTGCTCGGAGTCGCCGTCCGGGAAGATCGTTTCGACTCGGCTTCCACCTGCGCGTAGTTCGTCGACCTGCGTCGCCAGATGCGTGCCCCACTCCAGCGGTTGCAATGATCTGCCTCCGAAAGGGGAGAGCACCAGAACCCGTCCGTATCCGGCTGCCAGATCGGCGTTCTCGGCGTTGGAGCGGTAACCGCCGTCGAGGTACCGCTTGTCTCCGATCCTGTAAGGCAAGCCGCTGGAACAGCTGGCGGCGATGGCGTCCACCAAGTCGACTCCGCTACGGCGGTCGAACGTGACCGGTTCTCCGGTACGGGCATCGACCGCCGTGATGAACACCGTTCGTTCCGGCCAGTGCTGGTTGGGTAGCCGGGTGGCGACGGTACTGCGCCATTGTGTTGACCAGGAGCCATCCGACGCCGCATCCATCTCGAGCGCCGCCGCGCCCAGTCGCCGGCGCATGTCAGCCACATCCTGAGCATCGGCGATGATCTTGTTGATCCGCTCCAGGTGGTTCACCACTGGCCTGGCCGGTGCGCGTCCCGGTCCGGACCCGGCCGGAGCGGGACGTTGCTTTGGGACAGCGTCAAGGATGTTGGCGAACAGCTCGGTTGGGGTCGCGCCAGCTATCTGGGCCGCGGCCGTCGATCCAGCTGACGTGCCGACGGTCAGATCGGCGGCAGACACGTCCAGCCCGGCATCGAAGAGGCCAGCGAGGACGCCGATCAGCCAGGCATTGCCTGTCGATCCGCCGCCGCCGAGGACCAACGCCCGCTCGCGGGAGTTCAGAGGTAAAGAAGGTGTTGTGTTCATGGGAGTCGCCTTTCGCGAATTGCCTGTTTGGCGCTCCCGGTGGCGACTAAGTCAGTCGCGCGATCGTGGACTGCAGGGGAGCACCCATTACGGATACTGCGTTCATGGGACTCACCTCCTGCTGATGGATCACGATCGCCGCAACGCTAGCACGCCCGCTTGCGGTGCGCAATCGTCGGCACGTCAGTTCCAATGAATCCATAGCAGGCCGCTTTCCCGAAATCTCACTGTTCGACGTAACCTTTTGGCCCGTCGCGGACAATACAGTGCATGGGGAACGTTGAATCGGAGGATCGGTCGCTCTGGGCGGAAAGCTTACAGGGCAACGGCGACGCTTTTGGGAAATTGTTCGACCGATACCGTGAGAGAGTCTTCCGTCACGCCTATCGGCTGACCGCCGACCGTCACGATGCTGAAGACGTTCTTGCCGCAGCGTTCCTGGAATTGTGGCGGAAGAGGCACCGGGTGCGCATCGTCGATGGTTCGGTTCTTCCATGGCTGCTTGTGACCACTACCAACGCGGCCAGGAACACGGCGAGATCTACCGCCCGGTACCGGAAGCTCTTGGCGTCAATCGAGCGAACACCGGAGCCCGCTGAGTCCAGTGAGTCGGCGTACTTGCAGAAGACCATCTCCGGGGATGCAGCCAAAGCCTTGGGAACGCTGGGCAAAGTCGATTTGCAACTGGTCAGTCTGGTGATTTTAGAGGGGTATTCGGTTGTTGCCGCTGCAGGGATCCTCAAAATGACTCCTGGGACAGCCAAAGTTCGGATGCACCGGGCGCGTCAGCGGATGAAAAGTGCGATTACCGGACCAGCTGATGCGAAATCCATTCCAGCCTTCGAAGGAGGCAAACGATGAACGGACTCCCTCTCGACGAAGCGTTCAGCAAAGCATTGCGTGCAGAACTGGTTTGCCGAGCGCAGACTGCATCCCCCGTCCGCTCGCGGAAACGAACGCGGCGGCTGTGGATCGGGGGAGTAGCGTTGGCTGGCGCAGGAGTCCTGGGCGGCGTCGGTGCTGCGGCCGCCGGATTCCTCACCATTCCCGGCGGAGACCGCATCACCACACTCGCCCCTGCCGTGACCGAAACGCACACCGGAACGGCATCCGTGACACTTGGCGTTCCACCGGTCGGAGCCAATGCAGTTGGGCTGGAACTAACCTGCCTGACGCCGGGAAGATTTGAATACGACGACGGAGCAAGCAGCACTTGTACGGCCCCCGACGTCGGAACAAGCGCCAGCTGGTCCGGCTACACGATCAAGCTCCTTCCCGGCCAACGCAGCGTGACGATCAAGACAGATCCGGCAAACAGCTGGCGCCTCACAGCCAAATACATTAAGCGGGAAGCAACAGCGTGGGGCGTGAACCTTGGCGGGAATACCTTGGGTGCGGAGAACCAGAACGGCAGTCCTGACCTTGTTGCCGTGATGGCAAGCAATGGTCAGTCCGGGTACGCCTACAAAACGGACCTCGACGAAGCCGACGGGACGGCGGCCATGAAGACCTTCAAGAGCCCGGAGGATGCACTCGCCTGGCAAGCGGCCCGACGGGGAAAGTCATTTGCCGTACCTGTTTACGAGTCCGACGGCAAGACCATCATCGGGGAGTTCGTGATCAAGTGAAGGCACCATCGGGTCCCATGGTGGCGTCGGCATTAGGCGGATTCCTAACCCTCCACAGGGAACGCCACGCCTTCGCCCACCACGCGGAGGCACAGTTCAGTGCCTGGCCTGGTGATGGAAGCGTTCCAGTGGCGGATGGTAATGACTTCGCCACCTCCCGGGTAGGTCCGGGCTGCACCCTCAGTGGCAACGCGCGGAGCGAGCTTGATCCGCACTGTGGTCTCGGGGCCGAAGTAGTCGGTATCGACCACCACTCCGCGGATGGGACCGTCGGGGGCAATCCGGATCTGCTCCGGGCGGAGCATCAATTGGACGAGGCCTTGTGCCGGGGGACGGCGCACGGGTATGCCGCCCAGGGAACACGTGGCCAGGGAGCCCTCCATCCAAGCGTCCAGGATGACGGCATCACCGAGGAACTCGGCCGTCGCCCGGTCGGCGGGACGAGTGTAGACAACGAACGGATTGCCGATCTGCGCCAGTTTCCCGCCGCGCATGATCGCCACTTGATCCGCGAAGGACAAGGCCTCGGCTTGATCGTGCGTCACCAGGATGGTGGTGACTCCGGCTTCGTTCAGGACCTTCGCCACGGCGCGCCGCGTGGCTACGCGGAGGCCGGCGTCGAGCGCTGAGAACGGCTCGTCGAGCAGCATGAGTTGCGGTTCGCGGGCCAGGGCGCGGGCGAGTGCCACCCGTTGCTGCTGGCCGCCTGAGAGCTGGTGTGGTCGCCGCTTTGCCATGTCCGCATCGAGGGAAACCATCTCGAGCAGCTCCTGGACGCGGGTCTTCACGGCGCGGCGGCCG
Source organism: Arthrobacter gyeryongensis (assembly GCF_039543785.1). Taxonomy (NCBI): domain Bacteria; kingdom Bacillati; phylum Actinomycetota; class Actinomycetes; order Micrococcales; family Micrococcaceae; genus Arthrobacter; species Arthrobacter gyeryongensis. The sequence continues at coordinate 111,205 of NZ_BAABKK010000032.1, read as the reverse complement.
CCGTCGAGCGCTGACTTGTCCAGCCCGAATGCGATGTTCTGCCCCACCGTGAGGTGCGGGAAAAGCGCGCCGTCCTGGGCAACATAGCCGACGTGCCGCTTGTGGGCAGGTACCCAGATCCCGTTTCCGGCTACCTTGTTTCCGTTGAGGCTGATGGAACCGGTGTCCGGGTGTTCAAAGCCGGCGATGAGGCGCAATAGTGTGGTCTTGCCGGAACCGGAGGGACCGACGATGGCGGTTGTTCCGCCCCTGGCCACCGAGAGGTTCACGCCCTTCAGCACGGCCTGCGAGCCGAAGTTCTTGGTGACCTCGGCGATGTCCAGATGTGTGTTGGTGGTGGGAGCCACCGAAGCCGCTACGCGGGGTGACGGAAGCCTTGAGGGGGATTGTTCGGTCACTGTCCGGCTACTTTCTTGGACTGTTGGAAAAGCAAGTACGTCATGGGGGCAGACAACAGGATCATGAGCAGGGCGTAGGGTGCCGCGCCCGAATAGTCGATCTCGCTGCTCTTGCTCCAGAATTCGGTGGCCAGGGTGTGCGTGCCGTTGGGGGAGAGCAGCAGTGTTGCCGTCAGCTCGTTGACGATGGCGAGGAACACCAGCGCTGCCCCGCCGGCGGCGGCCGGAGCTGTGAGGCGCAGCGTCACCTTCAGGAAGGACACCAGTGGGGCCTTGCCGAGCGATTGCGCGGCCTCGTCGAGTTCCTTGGGAGCCTGGGCCAGTCCGGAGCGGATGTTGACCAGGGCCCGCGGCAGGAACAACAGTACGTAGGCGGCAATCAGGACCCCGGACGTCTGGTACACGCCTGGAACCATGCGGATGCTCACGGTCACGAAGGCGAGGCCCACCACGATGCCGGGAAGGGAGCTGGTGACGTAATTGGAGAGTTCAAGCATCTTGCTGAACCAGCTGGGGTGCCGCACGGCCAGATAGGCCATGGGGAAGCCGACGACGATTGTCGCCGCGGCGCCTACGGTGCCATAAGCGAGGGTCTGGAGCAGTGCCGGAAGGAATTCGTCGGCTGACCAGACGCGGGCGCCACCGGCCACCACCCAGCGCAGGACAAAAAAGATCGGCAATCCGAAGGCCAATACGGTGAGGGCGAGCAGCGCGAGCTGGGACGGAAGCTGATAGTGGTGCAGGGGAAGCTTGGTTGGCTTGGCCTGGGCGCCGGAACCGATGCGGGCGTAGCGTGCGTTACCGCGGCTCCTGACTTCGGCCAGGAGCAGGATGAGGCAGAAGAACACCAGGACGCTTGCCAACATGTTTCCGGCCGTGCCGTTGAACGTGGATTGGAACTGGGTCATGATCGCGGTGGTGAACGTGTCGAAGCGGATCATCGCGAACGCGCCGTATTCGGCCAGCAGGTGCAGCGACACCAGGAGTGCGCCACCCGTCATGGCGATCCGCAGTTGTGGCAGGACAACCCGGAAGAAGATGGCCCATGGTCCCAAACCGAGGGAGGCCGCGGACTGCTCAATCGCGGGGTCGAGACGCCCCAGCGTCGCCGCCGCGGGAATGTAGACGAGGGGGAAATAGGACAGGGTGGCGATAAGTACGCCGGACCAGATGCCCTCCAGCGAGGGGACTGCGGTCACCCATGCATAGCTGTTGACGAACGCCGGGATGGCCAGTGGGGCTGCGAGTGCCACGGCCCACCAGCGATGCCCCCGCAGCTTGGTCCGCTCCACGAGCCACGCGCCACCGACTCCCAATACCAGGCAGATGGGGACCGTGAAGACCACCAGCATGACGGTGTTGAGGAGCAGTTCGCCAACGCGGGGCCGGACGATGAGCGCGACGGCGGTGTCCCACCCGGTCGCGGCCGTCATGTAAGCGACGTACCCGAGCGGGATGAGCGAAAACAGCGCGATCAGCACGGCCAGGAGGGATATTGCAGAAACGCCGAAAGGCGGGCGGGGGCGCTTGCCCCTGCCCGCCGTCGTCGTGCTCGCCGAAGCCCCGGGAATTTCCGGGGAGATGCGGGCCGATAGATCAGTGGTCACAGAATTACAGCAGTCCTGCCTTGGTCATCAGGTCGGTGACCTTTGCGGAGTTCAATTTGGCCGGATCCACGGTGGGAGCTTGCAGATCCTTGATGGGAACGAGTTTAGCGTTCGAGTCCACGTTGGAGGCGATGGCGTATTCGTAGGAGGTACCGTTCTTGAGGAGTTCCTGGCCCTGCTTGCCGGTGATGAACTTGATGAAGGCCTGGGCAGCTGCGGAGTTCTTGGAGGATTTCAGCACGCCGCCGCCTGAGACGGACAGGAAGGCGCCCGGGTCCTGGTTCTTGAAGAAGTACGGCGTGACCTTGTTGGAGTTCTCGCCGGTTTTGGCCTGGTCGCCGTAATAGTAATAGTGGTAGATCAACGCGGCGTCGACTTCGCCGGCGTTGACTGCCTTCATGGCGGTGCTGTTGCCCTTGTATGCCTTGAAGTTGTCCTTCATGCCCTTGAGCCACTCCGTGGTGGCGGCCTCGCCCTTCTGCTCGAGGAGGGCCGCAACGATGGCCTGGAAGTCAGCGCCAGACGGCGAAGCGGCCCACCGGCCCTTCCACTCCGGCTTGGCCAGGTCCAGCATGGACTTGGGCAGCTTGTCGTCGCTGATCTTGGTCTTGTCGTACACCAGGACGGTGGAGCGGGCGGCGATGCCGGTCCACTTGTTGGTGGACGGGCGGTACGCGGCCGGGACCTGGTCCACGGTGGCCTTGTCGATGTCCGCGAAGAGGCCGGCGTTCTCAACCTGGGCCATGGCCGGGGAGTTCTCCGTCAGGAAGACGTCGGCCGGGGATGCCGCGCCTTCTTGGATGATCTGGTTGGAGAGCTCGGTGTCGGAACCCTGGCGGACGGTGACCTTGACGCCGGTCTCTTTGGTGAACGCGTCTACCCATTCCTTGGTCAGGGTGTCGTGCTGGGCGTTGTAGACGGTGATTTCGCCGACCACTTTAGTGGAAGTAGCAGCGTCGGCGGAAGCCGAGCCGGTGGCGGCGGAGGAGGCGGTGCCGTTGCCGCAGGCGGCCAGGCTGAGGGCTGCAGTGGCGGCGAGTGCGATGCCGGCCAGCGCATTTGCGCGAATCTTCATGAGGGCTACTTTCTGCGAGCAAATCCAAGGGAGCCCGGGGAAGGAACTGCGGGCTCACAGCTTGAAACTTTAGGTTAGCCATACCTAAATTTCCATTCAGAATGACCCATCGTGACCGGAATCACATGTATTACGCAAGATTTACATGACCTAATGCGCGGAAGCGGCGTGTCGTCGTTTGAGCGAGTGCCTTGCTGCAGTCGATAAGCTGGCTCCATGCCCGGTCTCGCCGAATTCCTGCCGACCTTCCTCGGCGTCGGCGTCCTGATGGCAGCCACTTTGGCACTGCTCTTGGTGTTCCGGACCCCGCACCCTTTCGCGCCTGCACTAGCCATCCTCCGCGGAGCCTTCCAGCTCGCCGCGATCAGCTTTGTTCTGGGCGGTGTAATCACCAGCCCGCTATGGGTGGCCGTCGCACTTCTTGTGATGTTCGCAGTAGCGGCGATGAGTGCCACGCGACGCATTGGCTGGAGCCTGCCACATTTGGGCCTGGTCAGCGGCTCCATGGCCGCGGGCATCGGAATAACCCTCGCCGTTATTTTCGCGACGGGAGCCATCGCGTTCACTCCCCGCTACGCGCTCGCGATCGGCGGGATCGTCATTGGCAACGGCATGACCATCGCAGTCCTGGCCGGCCGGCGCTTCAAGGAATCCGTTTACGAGCACTGGGAGGAAGTTGAGGGTTGGCTCGCGCTCGGCGCCACCCCGAGGCAGGCAACCCTTGATCTTGCCCGCCGGACCGTCTATTCGGCCCTGATCCCGTCAACCGATCAAACCAAGACGACAGGACTTGTCACCCTGCCCGGTGCCTTCGTCGGGGCCATCTTTGGTGGGGTTTCTCCCTTTGAGGCAGGACGCTTCCAGATAGTGGTGCTCGCCGCGATCATGGCGGCAGGTTCCATCACCGCCGTGATGATCATCGGAATCCTCGCGCCGGTACGTGTGCGTCCAGCGACGCTGCGCTGACACTGCCTAACGGGAGCGAGCCGCCGGCCGACAGTAGGAACTGAAGCGCACTCCTACAAGCGCCTCCCTACCTAAAGCAGAAACGGCCCATGATCGTTGTCACCCGCCTGAACGGCACCCGCTTTGCCGTGAATCCGGACATCATTGAACGGATCCACGAAAGCCCGGACACCCATATGGTGACCCTCGACGGCGCTACGTACGTTGTGCGGGAAAGCCTCGCGGACGTCGTGGAACTGATCGCGAACTACCGGGCCTATATTCTTCGGCGGGCACAGGATCTCCCCACCGTGACGGGCTATCCCTTGAGCCTCGTGCGCACGCCGGACCCGGACGGAAAGTAAGCCATGGATCCCTCGACAATAATCGGGCTGTTCCTGGCCTTCGGCTCGGTGGTCGCCATGGTGACCCTCGAAGACGCCAACCTCATGGCCCTCCTGCTTCCCGCGCCCATGGTCCTGGTTTTCGGTGCCACCCTGGCCGTAGGCCTGGCCGGGAACACGTTCCGGGACACCGTGCGGGCGTTCAGGGACCTCCCCAAAGCGTTCAAGGGAAAGACGGACAAGCCGCAGGACAGCATCGACCAGCTGATCGGCTTTGCCGAGAAGGCGCGGAGCGAAGGTCTTCTCTCGCTTGAAGAGGCGGCTGTGGACGAGAAAGATCCCTTCCTGGCCCGCGCCCTCCAAAATATCGCCGACGGTACGGATGCCGAAGAACTGCGCATCCTCATGGAAGACGAGATCGACTCCAAGATGCGCAGCGACCACGTCTCTGCCAAATTCTTCGCCAGCCTGGGCGGCTACGCGCCGACCATCGGCATTATCGGCACTGTGGTATCCCTGACCCACGTCCTTGAAAACCTCTCCTCACCCGATCATCTGGGACCAATGATCGCCTCCGCTTTCGTGGCTACCCTCTGGGGTTTGTTGTCCGCGAACTTCATTTGGCTGCCGTTCGCCTCGCGGCTCAAGCGACTCTCCGAGCTCGAAATCGAGCGGATGACCCTCCTGATGGAGGGGATCCTGGCGGTGCAAAACGGGACCCAGCCCCTCCTGCTCGCCGAACGGCTCCGTGCCATGGTTCCCGCAGACAGGCTCGGCAAGGCGAAAACCGCAAAGAAAAGCGACGACGACGAAGCCCGCCCCGGCAAATTCGCTTCGTCCAAGGCCGCATGAGGTCCCGGCGCCGCCGCGGTTCTCCTCCGGCGGAAGAACACGTCGACGAACGCTGGATGGCTTCCTACATGGACATGGTCACGGTGCTCATGTGTATGTTCATCGTGCTCTTCGCAATGTCCACAGTGGACCAGGCCAAATTCGACAAGCTCCGCAATTCGCTGGCCACGGGTTTCGGCACGGTGGCCAGCCAAAAAGTGGACACCGCCACCGGGACCGTCGTTCCGCCGGAATACACAAGCGCCGACGCCCAGGGATTCTCCAACCTGGACTTGGCGCTCAAGGAAGCTGACCGGCTCACCGCCTTGCGCGACGAGATGAAGTCAAAGCTCGACGCCGCGGGGCTGGGTGCCAATGTGCAGTTCCAGATCAGCGAACGCGGGCTCACGGTGAAACTCGTAGGATCGCAGACCTTCTTCGAACCCGACCGGCCGGAACTCACGCCCCGCGCCAGCCAGGTCCTTGGCATGATTGCACCTCCCATGGCCAAGGCGGCCCTTGAAGTCATGGTGGAAGGCCACGCCGCCAACGGGGTCACCTCGTACCCCTCCACGTGGGAGCTCTCTTCCGCCCGCTCCGTCAACGTCCTGAGGTACCTCGTCGACCATGGGGGCATTTCGGCGGGGCACATCGGCGCCGTCGCGTTCGGATCCGCCCGGCAGGTCAACGACGATTCCACCGAGGCGCTGATGGAACTCAACCGCAGGGTCGACGTCGTCGTCCTCTCGGATAAACCCGAAGTGGTCCGTGCGCTGATCCCCGAGGCACTCAAGGCGAGGGCGGGCGGCCAATAGGGCGGCCGGCTTGTCGCGGCAGGTGACGGGGCGGCGTCGGGATCCGTGGAAATGACCAGCGCGCCGAGGTACGCTCGTGGCATGACCCCGGAAGACATCGCCAGGCTCACGTACTTGCGCAAGGCCCGCGACTTGATCGACCGCGAGTACGCCAAGCCTCTTGACGTGCCGACCATGGCCAGTCATGCGTTCATGTCACCGGCGCACTTCTCGCGGCAGTTCCGGGCCGCTTATGGAGAGACCCCTTACAACTACCTCATGACCCGCCGGATCGAGCGCGCAATGGCGCTCCTGCGCGGCGGAATGAGTGTGACCGACGCATGCATGGAGGTCGGTTGTACGTCGCTTGGCTCATTCAGCTCGCGTTTCACTGAACTCGTGGGGGTGCCCCCGAGCACTTACCGCGCCCGCGAACACCTGGCCGTGGCTGCCATGCCTGCGTGCGTGGCGAAGATCCGCACGCGGCCCAGCCGGAACGAAGCGAGCAAGCGCCGGGAAGCGCTTGCAGTCGCCGGGGGACTGACTAGCTGAAGTCGTAGCCGGCTACATACGGCAGAGGTCCCGCCCCGATGGGGCGGGACCTCTGCTGTGTCCGGACGCCTATTAGCGGGGACCACTGGAAATACGGTCGCATTTGATTTGCGGAAGATACATGCCGTCATAACCGCATTTGAGGATTATTCTGAAGCCATGCCAAATATTCGAGTATCTGAAGCAGCCCGGTTCCTTGGCGTCAGTGACGACACCGTCCGGCGCTGGACCGAGAACGGCATCCTGACCCCGGTCAAGGATGATTCCGGGCGGCTGGCCGTGGATGGGCTGGAACTTGCCCACGTTGCGCGGGACCAGGCCCAACTGCCCGAGGATCCTACCCGGGTGGGCCGTTCGGCACGCAACCGCTTCGTCGGCCTGGTCACCGGCATCACGGCCGACAAGGTCATGGCACAGGTGGAACTGCAATGTGGTCCCTTCCGTGTCGTCTCCCTCATGAGCAGCGAGGCGGTCCGCGAGCTCGGGCTCGAACTCGGCTCGGTCGCCACCGCCGTGGTCAAGGCGACCACCGTCATCATCGAAACACCCCAAGGGAAGAGCATCATATGAGGATCATCCGCAAGCCTTTCGCCGCGCTGCTCGTTGCCGGCGCCCTCGCGGCCAGCCTTGCCGGCTGCGGTTCTGGCAGTACCGCCAGCACCGCGAGCAGCGGATCCGCCAGCGCCAGCGAAACGCTTAAGCTCTCCGGCACGGTGACCGTTTACGCGGCCGCCTCGCTGAAGGCAACGTTCACCAAGCTGGCCAGCGAATTCGAGGCTGCGAACCCGGGCACCAAAGTCGCCCTGAGCTTCGCCGGGTCTTCAGACCTCGTCACACAGATCACCCAGGGCGCTCCGGCGGACGTCTTCGCCTCGGCTGACACGAAGAACATGGCCAAGCTCTCCGACGCCAAGCTGCTCGACGGAACGGCCAAGAACTTCGCAACCAACGCCCTGACCATCGCTGTCCCGCCGTCCAACCCGGCGTCGATCAGTTCCTTCGCGGACCTGGCCAAGCCAGGGGTCAAAGTGGTGGTCTGCGCGAGCCAAGTACCCTGCGGCTCCGCCGCCCAAACCATCGAAAAAGCCACCGGCACAACCCTGAAACCCGTCAGCGAAGAGTCTTCCGTCACTGACGTCCTGGGCAAGGTCGCCTCGGGGGAGGCCGACGCCGGACTCGTCTACGTCACCGACGTCAAGGGCACCGGGGACAAGGTCAAGGGAATCACTTTCCCCGAGTCGGACAAGGCCGTCAACACCTACCCGATCGGTACAGTCGGCACCAGCAAGAACAAGGATCTGGCCGCGGCTTTCATCGCGCTGGTAACGGGAAGCGAAGGCAGGAAGGTTCTCGGCGACGCCGGCTTCGGAACGCCGTAGCCGCCTGGAAAGAAACGAGCAGGATTCAAGAAGCGCCCGTCAACGCCCCGGACTAACGTCGTTGCCATGACTATTTCATTGCAGTACTCACATATCACTGTCAACGATCCCGACGAAGCACTCACCTTCTACCGGGACGCCCTCGGCCTCGAGGTGCTCAACGACGTCGCGCAAGGCGGATTCCGGTGGGTGACGCTCGGCAGCAAGGACCAGCCGGGTGTTGAAATCGTGCTTTCCGAACCGCATGCGGGCCGGTCCAAGGCCGACGGCGACTCCCTCCAGGAGCTGCTCACCAAGGGTGTCCTGGGGCCGATCGTCTTCCGTTCCGACGACGTCGACACCCTCTTCGAGAAGGTCAGGGCTTCCGGCGCGGAGGTCATGCAGGAGCCGATCGACCAGCCGTGGGGTCCCCGCGACTGCGCGTTCCGCGATCCTTCGGGCAACATGGTGAGGATTTCGCAGGCTCCCGCCGCGTAGCTTGGTCTAGTCTTAGCGGTGAAGAGCAGCTGTTCCGGTTCCGCGTTCAACCGGGTTCTGCCGCAAAGGAAGATTCGGGGATCTGAGGCTCACCATGGATGATGGCGCTGAGCTGTGTACGCCGTTTCTGACCCAGCTATCCGTGAGTGGTGCAGCCGTGTCCATGTTCGGCGGGGCAGCGTCGGAGACCCTCGTGTGCGCAAGCGATGCGCTGGCGGCCAAGCTTGATGAGCTGCAGTTTGATTTGGGGGAAGGTCCAAGGTGGGAAGCCTTGCACACCAAGCTCCCGGTTCTGGTCCCCGATGTGCGAAATTCACATCCGTACTCGTGGCCGGTTTTTAGCAAAGCAGTCCTGGAGACCGAAGCGGCGGCGCTGTTTGTGTTCCCGGTGACCCTGGGCGCTTTGGAGCTCGGGGTTGTGGAGCTCCACAATACGAAACCGGGGAGCCTGAGTTACGCCGATTATGCAACAGCATCGGTCCTTGCCAGCCAAACGGCATGGCATTTGTTGCGACGGGTTCTGTCGGTGAACTCGCCCGACACAGACCCCGCCGTGGAAGCGGCGTTGATGTCCCGGCGGGAGATCCACCAGGCCACGGGAATGGTCCTGGCACAGTCAGGGAGTTCCGCTGCCGATGCACTTTTGTTGATGCGTGCACACGCGTTCGCGCATGCGCTGACATTGCGCGAAACAGCCGAGGCAGTGCTGCAGGGACGCCTGAGTTTTGCCCCGGGGAATGACGCGCACGGCAGCGGCGGTCTGCAGTAATATGGCGACATGGTGACCACAAGCCGCGCCGAGCGCGTCAGCGCGGCCTTCGTAAAGATCACGAACACGCTGGTCGCTGACTACGACGTGCTGGACTTGCTCCATGCGCTCGTCGAAGCATCCGTGGATCTGCTCGACGCCGCCGCCGCAGGGTTGCTGCTTGCAGATCCTCACGGCGAGCTGCAAGTCCTGGCCTCCACCAGCGAGCGAAGCCAGCTGGTTGAAATACTCCAGCTGCAGGCGGGCTCCGGTCCTTGTGTTGAGTGCTACCGGACAGGAACGCCGGTGGTCGTGGAGGACATCGCCTCCTTGACCGGCCAATGGGACGAATTCCGGGTGGCCGCCCTTTCACAGGGCTTCCATTCTGTCCACGCGGTACCGATGCGCGTTCAAGGAAGAACCATCGGAGCCATGGGTCTTTTCGGCGAACGGTCCGGCGCGCTGACGCCCGAGGACGTTGCAATCGGCCAAGCGCTGGCGGACGTTGCGACCATCGGCATCCTGCAGGAACGCACCATCCGCGAATCGGCGGTTGTCAACGAACAGCTTCAGCGCGCCCTGAACAGCCGGGTCCTCATCGAACAGGCCAAGGGGGTCATTGCCTACACTGCCGGAGTCAACATGGAAGAGGCGTTCGGGCGCTTGCGCTCATTTGCACGCGCCAACAACCAGAATCTGCATGACACCGCAGCGCGTGTCATCAACCGGACCCTGACTCTGTAAGCGGCAAAGACCGTCCGCCGAGCTAGGGTCTGGTAACCGGGCGAATCCGGAGAAATTCCTGGTGGGACGCTAATTCGATGCCCAGTGCTGCCGCCGAAATGTCCTCGAGAGCATCCATCATCGATTCGAAGGCAGCCCCGTTTCCGGGTTCCGAATTCTCATCGCCGAATTGGAGCGAACGAAAGAACGTAAAGCGCGCCACTTTTATTTTCAGCTCCGCGATGAGTTCGTCGATCTCCGCCAACGGGTAATCCCGCCAAGTTTCGGACTCTGCTGTGGCCGCGGGACGCCGGGCGTGGGAGGTGCGGGTGCTGGGGTCGTCTGGCATGATGTGTGATGTCCTCCTGAAGCGTGCGCCGACAATTGGCGCTGCCAGGGTCCGGGGCAACACACCTAGCCTATCCGACATGCCATCACGCGGAAAGGCTCTGACAAATAGTCCCTTACCCCCGCACTTTCCTTGCCGATAGTGGCAACCGTGAGTGAACAGGAAGATCAATCGGCGGGACGGCAGCGCACCGTGGACGTCTATGACTTCCGCAGGCCCACCACCTTGCCGCGACAGCACAGCCGCGTCCTGGAAGTCGCCTTCGAGACGTTCGCCCGCCAATGGGGAACACAGCTCACGGCCAAGGTCCGCGTGAAGTCCACCGCGACCCTTGAACAGCTCATCATGCAGAGCTACGACGAATACGCCGCATCCCTCCCTTCGGTCACGGCGATGGTGCTGTGCCGCATCGAGGGCAGCGAATCGCGGCTGGTCATGCAGTTTCCTGCCACGGCGGCATTGTCCTGGGTCACCCGCATGCTGGGCGGGGCCAGCGAGACGGCGGTCCCGGATCGTAAGTTCACCCAGATCGAGCAGTCCCTCATCAGCCGCATGGTGGAAGACGGACTGGAGGACCTGAGCTATTCGCTTGGTGCCCTGCTGACCACCCCTGTGCGCATGGACGTCATCCAGTACAACTCCCAGTTCGCCCAGGCCGCGGCTCCGGCAGAGCTCATGATCGTGGCCTCCTTCACCGTGAAGGTGGGCGAAAGCCTTGCCGCAGCCAGCCTCGCGATTCCCGCCGACATCCTCCTTTCCGGGCTCGGCGACGTGAATCCCACTGTCCACAGCCGCGACGCCGAGGCACTGGTCCGCGCCCAGGTCACCCAGGTGCCGGTGGACGTCGCCATCCAGTTGAGCCCCACTCCGGTGACGCCCGCGCAGATCCTGGGCCTCGCCGTCGGGGATGTCATTGCGCTGCCGCACCTGGAGAACCGACCGTTCGACGTCGCCATCAGCGGCACCCGCCTGGCCACCGCAGCACCGGCCCGCAACGGCTCCCGTGCAGCCGCCGTCATCGTCACAATCGAGGAGAACCAGCGATGAGCATCACCCTGACCCTGCACGAGTCCGCGGCCGAGCGTTTGGCGATGCAGCTGCCCACCCCTGCCACGCTGCAGGTCTCCGGCATTGTCCCGCCCCAGGCCGCTGCGCCATATGCACCCCTCGCTGTCACGGCCACTTTCGTGGGCGCCGTGACCGCGGACTTCGCACTCATCCTCACGGACCGCTCCTTCCTGGCCGCTGCCGGCGGCGGGTTGAACGGCGTCGTGTCCGGCGGAGTCGTGTCCGTCGTTGACGTACTGCGCCCCGCGATGGAACACGCAGCCGAGGCGTTCGACGCCGGCGTGCTGGGGGAGTTGCGCGAGGAAGACGCCGCGGGGCTGCTGTCCGACTCCGAAACGGCTGTTTTTGAACTGCGCCAGTCTCTCTCGACCGACGGCGCGCAGGCGTTCGGCTGGTTCGCCGTCCGGGTCCGCGAACACGGGACCGTGCAGGACACCGCCGCCGCGCGGAACGCCAAGTCCGGTACGGTTTCGGCCCGACTCGGACTGATCAGCAACGTCGAAATGGCCCTCACGGTGGAAATCGGCCGCACGCGCATGTCCGTGCGTGACGCCCTTGCCCTGGAACCGGGCAAAGTGATCGAGCTGGACCGCTCGGCCGGCGCGCCCGCGGATGTCCTCCTTAACGGGCGCCTGATCGCCCATGGTGAAGTGGTCGTCGTGGACCAGGACTATGCAGTGCGCATCACCCGCATCCTGGACGTCGCCGAGGGAATCTACTAGATGGATTCGCTCATCCTCGGGTTGCGCGTGCTCGTGGCCCTGGGTGCGGTGCTGGGGCTCATTTGGGTCCTGCAGCGCCGCCTTCTCAAAGGAAAGGCCAAGGGCCGACGCCGAGCCAACACCACCCTGACGGTGGTCAGCCGGCAGACTGTCGGCCAAAAGGCCTCGGTGGTGGTGGTCGACGCCGGCGACAAGCGCTTCCTTTTGGGTGTCACCGAGCACGCTATCAACGTCCTGCACAGCGGCGACGTCCCCGTGGAGGTTCCGGAGAGCTCTCCGGTACCCGAGAGTTTCGCCGACATCTTCCGCGACGCCCGTGGCGCGTCACTTGCGGACAACGGGCCTCAAACCGCTGCACTCCAAGCCGCTGCATTTCAAGGCAGCGGGCTCACGCGCCGGAGCGAGATCCACCGCCGCAGCGAACTGGACAAAGCACAGCCAATGCACGGTTCCATCCTTGCGGTTTCCACCTGGCGGCAGGCCGCCGAGGCCATCAGGGGACGCCGGAATTGATCCTGACTTTTGGGCCTGCCGATGCGCGACGCACCGGCAGGATATTGCTGGCCGTGCGCAGGACGCTTCCCGTAGTGCTTTGCATACTGGTACTGACGGCACTGTTCCTGTGGCTGGGCATGTCCACCGGACATGCTGCACCGGTGAGTCCGACGCCACCCACTCCGCCAGTAGTTCCCACCGCACCGGCCCAACCGTCCAACGGCAACGTCAGCATCAACATCAATGGGCTGGACGGAAAGCCATCCACCGCGGTGGTGACCCTGATCGGGATCACGCTGCTCTCCGTCGCGCCTGCCCTGCTGCTCATGATGACCTCGTTCACCAAGATCTTCGTGGTGCTGGCGATGACCCGCAATGCCTTGTCCCTCCCGTCCATCCCGCCCAACCAGGTGCTGGCCGGGCTGGCGCTCTTCCTGTCCCTGTTCGTGATGTGGCCTGTGATTTCGGAGATCAACAACGTCGGGATCCAGCCCTACCTGAACGGAACGCTGGACTTCAACGGAGCCGTTTCGGCGGGATCCGCGCCGCTCCAGCACTTCATGGTGGCCCACACCCGGCAGGAAGACATTGCCCTCATGACCCGCGCGGCCAAACTGGACAACCCTGCCAACCCGCAATCGGTCCCATTGCAGACCCTCATCCCGGCCTTCATGATCTCCGAGCTCCGGGCGGCGTTCATCATCGGTTTCGTCATTTTCATCCCGTTCCTGGTGATCGACCTTGTGGTCTCGGCCGCGCTGATGTCCATGGGCATGATGATGCTTCCGCCGGTGATGATCTCGCTGCCCTTCAAGATCCTGCTGTTCATCCTGGTGGACGGCTGGGGATTGGTGATCACCGCCTTGATCCAGAGTTATTCGAGCGGCTGATGGATACCAACGCAGTCCTGGACATTTGCCTCCAGGCCCTGATCCTCGCGGCCAAGCTGGCCGCGCCCGCCTTGGTGACCGCACTGGTGGTGGGCCTCGCCATTTCCCTCCTGCAATCCATCACTCAGCTTCAGGAAGCCACTCTCTCCTTCGTGCCCAAGGCAGTCGCCGTGGCCGTGGCCCTGGTGGTGTGCGGGCACTGGATGATCACCGAGGCCGTCTCCTTCACCAACGAGCTCTTTGCCCGGATACCCGCGCTGATCGGCGGAGCGTGAAGTGGAGCTGCCCTTCAACCAGTCCTGGCTTGAGGTCCTCTTGTTGGCCTCCGTCCGGATGACGGCGTTCCTGGTGGTGGCCCCGCCCTTCTCGCACCAAACTATTCCGCTGCGGATCAAAGGGATGCTCGGCATCGGATTGGGGCTCGCCGTTTCCCAACGTCTCTCCGCCGGCTACACCTCCAAGGACACCGCCGGCTTCATCGCGGCCGTGGTCCTTGAGCTCGTGACCGGGTTGGTCCTTGGCTTCCTCGTTCTGCTCGTCTTCGCGGCCATCCAATCGGCCGGCAGCCTGATAGACCTCTTCAGCGGCTTCCAGATGGCCCAGGGCTTCGATCCCCAGATGATGATCAACGGGGCCCAATTCACCCGGTTGATGCAGATGGCCGCCCTGGCCCTGCTTTTCGCCTCGGACGGCTACCAGCTGGTGATCGGCGGCTTGACCGGGAGTTTCACGGCCCTGCCGCTGGCTGGAGGACTGGATTTGGCACAGCCGGTGCACGCGATGATTTCGGCTGTCACCGGGATGTTCCTCTCCGCGGTGCAAATCGCCGGGCCGCTCCTGGTGGTGTTGGTACTCGCCGATATCGGGCTGGGGCTCCTCACCCGTGTAGCGCCCGCCCTGAATGCTTTTGCCCTGGGCTTCCCGCTCAAGGTCCTCATCACCCTCGGGCTTGCAGGGTTCCTGTTCCTGGCACTACCGCGCCTCGTTGCCATGCTCGCCGAGCAAGCGGCGAACACGCTGATGGGGGTGGGCTGATGTCGGATTCGCAAGAGAAAACCGAGCAAGCCACTGACAAGCGGATGCGGGAAGTCCGGTCCAAAGGGCAGCTTTCCCGCTCGCAGGATCTCACAGCCTGGCTCGCCGTCGGATCCGCGGCAGCCATGATCCCGTCCACCATCGAGCGTGCCTCCAACGCTGCGGCGGACCAACTGTTCACTGTCCGCGGCGTGATCGCGAACCCCGAGCCTGCGAAAGCCGTGGCGGCGCTCGAAGCCGGGTTCGGTTCTTTGGCCCAGGTGCTGGGGCCCCTGTTCGTGGTGGTCGTGGTGGTCATGGTGGTAGTGCTCGCCGGATCCGCGTTGCAGGGCGGCATCCACTTCAAGAAGTTCCGCGCCGAGTTTGAACACTTCAACCTTGTCAGCGGCCTCAAGCGGATCTTCGGCGCCCAGGCACTGTGGGGCGGCCTGAAAGCGCTCCTGAAGACCGCCGTCGTCGGGCTTGTCCTCTACGCCGTTGTGCAGGGGCTCATCCCGGTGCTGCTCACTGCCGGGGGACTGCCGGTATCCGGCATCCTTTCGGCAGCGGCCGGAGGCATAGGCTCGTTGATCCAGTTCGCCGTACTGGCGGGCCTGGTGCTGGCCGCCGTGGACATCTTCGTGGTCATGCGCCGCAACCGCAAAAAGACGCGCATGTCCAAGAAGGAAATCAAGGACGAAAACAAGAACAGCGACGGCGATCCCCTCATCAAGTCCCAGCGGCGCTCCCGCCAATTGAGCATGAGCCGGAACCGCATGATCGGCGCCATCGCGGACGCCGACGTCGTGATCGTCAACCCGACGCACGTCGCCGTAGCGCTGAAGTACGACGCCGGCAAAGCGGCACCGCGCGTTGTGGCCAAGGGAGCCGGGGTGATCGCTGCCCGTATCAGGGAAGAGGCTGAAGCGAAATCGGTCCCGATGGTCCAGGACGTGCCGCTGGCGAGGGCACTGCACTCAGCCTGCGAGCTGGGCCAGGAAATCCCTGTGGAGCTGTACCGGGCCGTGGCGGGAGTCCTGGCGTTCGTCATGTCGCTCAAGGCCAGGGGAGCCGCACGAGGGATCCACCGTTTGCCGGACGTGGCGGTAACCATGGCCGGAGCGCCCGCATGAGAGGGCGTCCACGCATGAGACATAGCCCCCGAACTGCACCCAGCAAGCACACTACCCTTGACAGGACACAGCAATGAACAGATTCGCCAGGCTCACCGTGCCGGTGGGAATCGTGGGCATCGTACTGCTGCTGGTGGTTCCGGTACCGGCGCCGCTGCTGGACTTCCTGATCGTCTGCAACATCCTGCTCGCCCTGTTGATCCTGCTCACCAGCATGTTCGTCAAGAAACCCCTGGACTTCTCCGTCTTCCCGTCCTTGTTGCTCGTGGCTACGCTGTTCCGGCTGGGGCTCAACGTCGCGTCCACCCGGCTGGTGCTGGGACAAGGATTCGCCGGACAAGTGATCGACGCTTTCGGCAAGGTCACCGTGGGCGGCTCCATGATCATCGGCGCTGTGGTGTTCCTGATCCTGGTGGTCATCCAGTTCGTGGTGGTCACCAAGGGCGCCGAACGCGTGGCCGAGGTGGGGGCAAGGTTCACCCTCGACGCCATGCCGGGCAAGCAGATGGCCATCGACGCCGACCTCAACGCGGGCCTCATCACGGATGCCCAGGCCCGCAAGCGCCGCGCCGAGGTATCCGCCGAGGCCGACTTCTACGGTGCCATGGACGGTGCCTCGAAGTTCGTCAAGGGCGATGCGATCGCGGGCATCATCATTATCGTCATCAACTTCGTCGGCGGCATTGCCATCGGCGTGCTGCAGCGGGGCATGAATGTGGGCGACGCGTTGAACTCCTATGGCCTGCTGACCATGGGCGACGGGCTCGTCACCCAGATCCCGGCCCTCCTCATGGCCGTGTCCACGGGCATGATCGTCACCCGGTCCAACGCCGAAGAAGACATGGGCCGCACGGCCTCCTCGCAGCTCATGCAGTCGCCCAACGCCTTGCTCATCGCAGGACTGGCCGCGGTGGCCATGGCACTCATTCCCGGCATGCCCATCGTGCCCTTCCTGCTGGTGGGCGCTGCCCTGCTGTTCGGCTCGAGGCGCCTGGCGGCGCAGCAGAAGAAGCAGGGCGAGGCTGACGACGCCCAGGAAGCGGCCACCCTGAGCTCCGAAGAAGACCCCAACGAGCGGCTCATGCAGGACATGCGCGTCCACCCCGTCGAGATCCTGTTGGCTCCCGACCTTGTCGACATGGTCTCCGGCGCCTCGGACGACCTCCTGGCCCGCGTCCGCTCTTTGCGCCACAAGATCGCCATGGAGTTGGGGATCGTGATTCCGCCCGTCCGCACGCGCGACAACGTCGAGCTGCCGCCGGCCACCTATGCCATCCGCATTGCCGGAGTGGAAGCCGGACGTGGCACGGCGCCGTCGGGCAAGTTGCTTGCCCTCGGCGATTACCTTGACGCACTGCCGGGCACCTCCACGGTGGAGCCGGTCTTCGGGCTGGCCGGAAAATGGATTCCCAGCGAGATGCGCCACAGCGCCGAAATGACAGGGGCAACGGTGATCGACCGGGTTTCCGTGCTGGTGACCCACTTGTCGTCGATCGTGTCCGCCAACGCCGCAAGGCTCCTCACCCGCGAGGACGTCAGGGTGCTGACGGAGGGCGTGCGCAAGCAGAGCCCCGCCGCCGTCGAGGAACTCATGCCCGGGCTCATGTCCTTGGCCGAGGTGCAGCGGGTGCTGCAGGGACTCCTCGAAGAACAGGTCCCCATCAACGATCTTCCCCGCATTTACGAAGCCCTTGCCCTCCGTGCCAAGGTTTCCACCGAGCCCGAGGCTTTGGTGGAAACCGCCCGGCAATCCCTGGGGCCCGCGCTCGCAGCCAAGTTCCTGGACGGCACAGTGCTCAATGTGATCATGATCGATCCGCTCCTGGAACAGTCCATGCTCGAAGACATGCGCCCGGCCGAAGGGGGTACCCAGATCGTCATGAGCCAAGCGCGTCTTGACGCCGTCCTGGCCTCTGTGCAGTCTTCGGTTGAGGCCGCAGCAAACGCCGGACGGCAAGCCGTTCTGGTGTGCGCCCCGGCCTTGCGGCCCGCGGTCCGGCGGCTCGTGGCGGCTCCCGACGGCGGTGTTCCCGTGCTGTCCTACCGCGAAGTGACGTCCGCAAACATCCAGATCGAAACCGTGGGGGTGGTCCGCCATGCCGAAGCAATACAAGCTTAAGGGCACCTCCCTGGATGACATCCGGGCGAAAGCCGAGCAACAGTACGGTCCCGGGGCGCGGATCGTCTCCGCCGAGAAAGTCACCAATCCGGGGATCGCCGGCCTCTTCGCAGCCAATCGCTACGAGGCCACCATCGAGGTTCCGGCAGCGGGTTCCACCCAACTAGCTAGCAATAGTTGTCGTTCTGACGGCCCAGAACGACAACAACTGCGAGCCAGTTGGGATGCCCAAGTTGCCGGGGACGCCCGCCCCGGCGGGGAGGCGCATGCGTTGCAGGGGCCCGCTATCGCCGCGCTCCTCGCGCAAGCCGACGCGGCCGAGATGGACCTTTACCGGCCCGAGGCAGCTGTCTCAACCGCCTCCCCGGATTTCGCTGGGATGTTGGAGCAGTTGGGGAAGGAGTTCCAGGTCTCGGGACCAGCGACGCAAGGGATGCTGACCGCGTTGCCAGCCGCCGCCGTCGGGCATACCGCTCCTATGCCCGTACCGGTACCACTTGCCGGCGGCGGCAACCTCATCATCCTGCTTGGCCTCGGCGACGACGCCTTGGGACCAGCGCTGGAAATGTCCATCGCCGAGGGCGGTTCCGATGTCCGGACAGCCGGAGCGTTGACCGCTTTCGGGCACCTCCACGTGGCGGGGCGCCAGGGCGCGACGGCGGCACGCGCCCAAGCGGTGCTCACCGGCCAAACCGTGCTGGTGGCGTACGGACTCGGCAGGCAAGGCGAAACCGGGAGGCACGCGGCGGGCATCGCAGCGCTCGCCGCAGACCAGTTGTGGCTGGTTGTTGACGCCGGGCGGAAAGCTGAAGACACGGCGGCCTGGGTCCGGGCGCTCTCCGCCGCGCTGGCCGCCGAGCGTGTCCACGTCGACGGCCTTGCTGTTTTCGGCGCGTCGGAGACTGGAAGCCCAGAAACTGTAAACGAGCTTGGTCTCCCCATCGGGTGGGTGGACGGCAAGCCCGCCCGCGTTGCCGTGCTCGGAAAGGTAGATTGAGAGCATGCTGGTACTGACACGCAAGCCGGGCGAACAGATCATGATTGGTGAGGACATTGTCATCACCGTCATGGAAGGCCGCGGCGACGGCGTGCGGATCGGGATCGAGGCCCCCCGAGGGGTGTCCATTCAACGTCGCGAAGTGGTCGAGGCGATCGCAGCAGCCAACCTCGCTGCCGCCCAAGCCGGCCCCGAAGCCGAGGAACTCGTTGCGGGGCTGCGTCCGCCTGCCCGGAAACCGGGCAAGGAATAGGCCGGGTTCTACTCCAAGCCCAGGAACTCCTTGAGGAGCGGCAGAGAGCAATCCCTCGTCACTGCCAGGGCCCGTTCGATATTGGCGCTTTCCGCAAGCAGCATCACGTCATCCGCATTGTCGGTTTGCGCGACCGCTACCGGCGCCGCCGGGACCCCATTGTCGGCGGGCTGCACAGAGCCAAGCGGCGGGTTACCGGCCCGTTGTTGCCCTGTCAGGAGAGCCTCGACGTTGGCGGCCGCGGTTGATTCGACTTGCTTGAGCACCAATACCAGCTCACGGTGGTGATCCTGAAGCAGTTCCGGCCAGATTCCGGGCGGGGCCACTGAGGCGATCATCGGCAAGGTGGCGTTCGCCGGGAGCCGCCACTCAATGGCTCGGGCCGAGGACTCGATGTTCCGGGCAAGTGTGTCGAAACGAAGGTTGTCCAGGACCTTTTCCACGTCAGCCGCAGCGAATTTCAACCAATGCGAGTTGCCTGCCCGAACGTGCAGCAACTGTGTTTCGAGCCGGTACAACAGTAGTTCCAGCTGTCTCCGCTCTCGCCACAGCAAAGCCGAAAGCTCATCCGCCCCCACGGTTCCCCATTCCCCGGTTTGGCCTAGGAACATGGTTCCGAGGCCTGTTTTTGTATCTTTTTCATGAGCGTACACGGATTGTTATTTTTCAGATGGTATGTTTCCTGAATACATGTCTGTTCCATGTAATCTTCAGCACGTTGCATCGTCTCAGCAGCTCGCCCATGAAGCCCGTGGAATCAGGCTTGGCAACTCAATAAACAGGTCTCATGGGGGGACTAATTTTGAATCGCGAAGAACGCAACGAGTTGGTGCTTCAGCACTTGCCACTCGTTGGCTATTTGGTGTCTGAGCTCTGCGCGAGAGCTTCTCATTTGTCGCGCGACGATTTCGCATCGGTAGGGTCCGTGGCGTTGATAACGTCTGCCGACTCCTTCGATCCGAACCTCGGAGTCCCCTTCGGCGCGTTTGCGCGCCGCCGGATCGTCGGAGCCTTTGCGGACGAGATGCGGGCCAGCGACTGGGCCACGCGATCGGCGCGTAAACGCATCAAGGAAACCATGTCGGTCCAGGAAACGCTCTCCGGCGTCCTTGGCCGCACGCCTTCGGTGGCCGAAACCGCCTCGGCCCTGGGCGTCGAACGCAGCGTGGTGGAAGCCGCCCTGGCCGACGCCGCACGGACGCTGTCGCCGCTGGACGACGTCGTCGTGGACACCGTCGCGGCGGACACCATCTCCCCGGAGCACTCGGTCCTGGCCGATGAGCGCCTCAAGTACCTTCGCGCCGCCGTCGACGCCCTGCCGGAAAAGATGCGTTACGTCGTCGAGGAGATCTACTTCGGGGGACGGACCGTCAAGGAACTCGCCGAGGAACTCGGTTCCACCCACGCCGCGGTCTCGCAGCAGCGCGCCGAGGGCATCCGCCTCATGCGCGATGGACTGTCCGCCCATTACGCCGACGATCCCGGGCAATCTTTTGAGCCCCAATCGCGCATTACTGCCCGACGCCGGCACGACTACCTCTCGACGCTTGCCACTGCTACTTTGGGCGGAATTACCCGCAGCTTCAGCTCGCCTGATGCTGCCTTGAACCGGGCGGTCTAGACACCGCCTAGTTTGCGGTCGGCACGCGGCGGAGCACGACGGCGGCAAGGACTGCCGCTCCGGCCATCAGTACCAGCCCGATCGCCGCTGTTATGTGGACCCCTGATTCAAAGGCGGCGCGTGCGGCCGCGGTGAGGGCGTCGCCCAATGGTTGGGGCAGTGTGGCCGCCGTGTCCACGGCTCCGGCGAGCGTCTCCCTTGAGCGTTCGGCTGCGTGGCCGGACAATTCGCCTGGAAGCAGCAAGTGGTGTTGGTAGGACGCTGTCAGGATGGAGCCAAGGACGGCTGTGCCCAGCAATGAACCGAGTTCGTAACCCGTTTCGGAGATCGCCGATGCCGCACCCGCCTTGTCGGCAGGAACCGCGCCGAGGATCAGGTCGTTGGAGATGGTCTCCGCCGAGCCAACCCCGATGGCCAGCAGCAGGAGTGCCGTCAAAAGGTACCCGGGCCCGTGGCTGTGGTTGCCCAGTGCGGCCACGAGGTATCCCACTGCGCTCAGCGCCAAGCCCGATGCCACCACCAGGCCCGGGCGTATCCGCTTGACCAGCGGAACCACCACCAGGCCCGCCACGATGGTGGCCAGCAGTGCCGGAACCATCGAGATCCCCGCCTGCATGGGGGATTGGCCTTCCACGAGCTGCAAGTGCTGCGCGAAGAAGTAGATGAAGCCGGTCATGGAGAACAGGGACAAGACGTTGGCGGTGATGGCCGTGCTGAAGACCTTGTTCCGGAAAAGCCGTACGTCCAACATGGGCGATGCCAAAGAGCGCTGCCTCCGGACGAAGACGATTCCCATGGCCAGGCCGAACGCCATGAAGGCCGCGGGTCCAGGGCCAAAACCGTGCACGGCGGCCTCCTTGATGCCATAAACCGCCGGAGCCATGGTGATGATGGAGAGTACGACGCTGGGAACGTCGGGCTTTCCCGGATTGCGGTCCTTGGACTCGGGGATGAGGGACGGGCCGAAGGCGAGCAGGGGCAGCAGTAGTGGCACCCCAACCAGGAAAACGGCCCCCCACCAGAAGTGCTCCACGAGCCAGCCGCCGAAGATCGGCCCGAGGGCGGCGCCGCCGGAGAATCCCGCTGCCCACACTGCCACGGCGAGCCGGCGCCGGTTCGGGTCCGGGAAGATGTTGCGGATCAAGGACAGCGTGGACGGCATGAGCATGGCTCCGAAGATGCCCATGCTGGCGCGTCCGGCGATGAGCCATTCAGCCGACGGCGCGAAGGCGGTGGCCGCGGAAACGGCGGCGAAGCCGGTGCTGCCGGTCAACAGCAGGCGGCGGCGGCCGATCCGGTCTCCCAGGTTTCCCATGGACACCAGCAGGGCTGCGAGCACCAGCGGGTAGGCATCGACGACCCATAGCAGCTGCACGCCCCCGACTTCCAGCGAACGGGCGATTTGCGGCAGAGCAAATGTCAGCGCCGTATTGTCCACAGCCACCAGCAGCACGGGGAACATCAGGAGTGCCAGGGCAGCCCAATCGCGCCACGGGGCGGATTGGATCGAAGGGGTGCGGGGGTGCTGGGTTGTGGACGGGCTGAACATGAATATAACTGTACCGTCTGGACGGTATAGTTTCAATCTGACTCATCGAACTGCCGCATCGAACTAAGGGATGATGGACACCATGCCGCGAAAACCTATTGCCCGGGACGCAGTCCTGGATGCCTTTGAAGCCCTGCTGATCGAGGTGGGGGAGCGGGCTGCCACCCTGGATGCCGTCGCCAAGCGCGCAGGCGTCTCCAAGGGCGGCCTGCTTTACCATTTCCCCAACAAGGAAGCCATGATCAGCTCCTTGCTCGAACGCATGGACGGGCTGGCCGCACTGGACATCGAAGCAATGAAGGCAGCGCCCGAAGGTGCGGCCGCATTCTTCATCAAGTCTTCCCTGTGGGCGGATACTCCTTTGGACCGAGTGTTCGTGGCAGCCACGCGGCTCGCGGAAGTAGCCCATGAAGAAACCCGCAGGCGCTTCGCCGGGATCCAGCAACAATGGCTCGATGTCCTCGCCGAGGAAGTGGGGCCCGAAATGGCCAAAGCGGTCCGGTACATGGGCGATGGACTCTACTTCAACGCAATGCTTGAAGGCGGCGCCGGTGATACGGAAGCCAAGGCCAGCGCGAGGAGCGCCGACGTCGGTGCGCTGCTGGCCGCCGTCGAACGCCTCCGTAACTGAGGGATCGGTGACCACATTTGCGGACACGGGCAGTCCATAGGACAATTGGTAGTTGTGGCAGCCGTCACCGGCAGCCACGATCTGATTCACATAACTGAATACGCCTTTGATCTGCGGCGGGAGAGTCCTGCAGGCATGTGATGCAGGCGCCGTAGGAGCAAATCCTCCCCAGGAATCTCTCAGGCCCCCGTACCGCCGCGGCAAGGCAACTCTGGAAAGCAGCGCGCTGACGCGTGCTCACCGACGGTGCAAGCGGAACAGTGCCACAAGCACGATTTCGCGGAAACTCTCAGGTCCAATACAGAGCGGGGAGGAACCCGATTAGCTGTGGCGCACCCTGCGCCGCCTTATTTATGGAGTTCCTTCGTGACGGTTAGTTCAACCTCCACTACGTTCGTTGACCGGCATATCGGCGCCCGCCGCCAGGCCGACATTGACATCATGCTCAAGTCTGTTGGCTACGACAGTGTCGATTCGCTCGTAGACACCGCGGTTCCCAATGACATCCGCCAGGACGTCGCATTGACGCTCCAGAACGCCCTCAGCGAGGTGGAAGTTCTGGCTGAACTTCGCAAGCTGGCGGCGAAGAACAAGACGGCCGTGCAGATGATCGGCCAGGGCTATTACGACACGGTCACTCCGCCGGTGATCCGCCGCAACATCCTCGAATCCCCGGCCTGGTACACGGCCTACACCCCGTACCAGCCGGAAATTTCCCAAGGCCGCCTCGAAGCCCTGCTGAACTTCCAGACCATGGTCCAGGACCTCGTGGGCCTGCCCATCGCCAATGCCTCCTTGCTGGACGAAGCCACCGCCGTCGCCGAGGCAGTCCTCATGATGCGCCGGGCCAACAAGAACAAGACGGCCCACGACGGCAAGACCGTCCTCGACGCCGACTGCCTGCCGCAGACCATCGCGATCGTGAAGGGCCGCGCCGAGGCGCTGGGCTTCGAGGTGGAGATCGCTGACCTGTCCGCAGGCCTGCCCGAGGGCGAGATCAACGGCATCGTGCTGCAGCAGCCGGGCGTTTCCGGCCGGGTGTTCGACCACTCCGCCGTGATTGCCGCCGCCAAGGAACGCGGTGCCCTGGTCACCGTCGCCGCTGACCTCCTTGCCCTGACCCTGATCACGCCTCCGGGCGAGCAGGGTGCCGACATCGCCGTCGGCTCCACCCAGCGCTTCGGCGTCCCGCTGTTCTTCGGCGGCCCGCACGCCGCGTACATGGCGGTCCAGAAGGGCCTCGAGCGCTCCATGCCGGGCCGCTTGGTGGGCGTGTCCAAGGACGACGCCGGCACACCCGCCTACCGCCTGGCGCTGCAGACCCGCGAGCAGCACATCCGCCGCGAGAAGGCGACGTCCAACATCTGCACCGCGCAGGCATTGTTGGCCATCGTGTCCTCGATGTACGCCGTCTACCACGGCCCCGATGGCCTGAAGGCGATCGCCGAGACCGCACACCACCACGCCCGCACCCTGGCCGCGTCCCTCAAGGCCGCGGGCCTTGAGGTCCTGCACGGCAGCTTCTTCGACACCGTCACCGTCCGGGTCCCGGGCAAGGCCGCAGGGATCGTTGCTGCCGCCGAGGCCAAGGGCATCAACCTGCGCGGCATCGACGCCGACACGGTGGGTGTCTCGGTCGACGAGACGACAACAACGGCGGTTGTCGCCGACGTCGTCGCGGCCTTCGGTGCCACTGTTTCCGGTGACGGCGAGGGCTTCGCGCTGGAGGCCGCCGTCGAGCGGTCTTCGGACTACCTGCAGCACCCGGTGTTCAACACCCACCGTTCCGAAACCCAGCTGCTGCGCTACATCCGCAAGCTGTCGGACCGCGACCTCGCGCTGGACCGCACCATGATCCCGCTGGGTTCGTGCACCATGAAGCTGAACGCCACCGCCGAGATGGAAGCCATCTCCTGGCCGGAATTCGCCTCGATCCACCCGTTCGCCCCGGATTCCCAGACCGTGGGCTGGCGCGAACTGATCGAAGATTTGGAAGCTGACCTGACGGAGATCACCGGTTACGATCAGGTCTCCATCCAGCCCAACGCCGGTTCCCAGGGCGAGCTCGCGGGCCTGCTGGCCATCCGCGGTTACCACCACTCCCGCGGGGAGGCCCAGCGCAATGTCTGCCTCATCCCGGCTTCGGCGCACGGCACCAACGCTGCCTCGGCGGTGCTGGCCGGCATGAAGGTGGTTGTGGTGGCCACCGCGGCCGACGGCACCATCGACCACGCGGACCTGCAGGCCAAGATCGACGCCAACAAGGACGTCCTCTCGGCCATCATGATCACCTACCCGTCCACGCACGGCGTGTACGACGCGGACGTGCGCGAAATCTGCGACTCCGTGCACGCGGCCGGCGGCCAGGTGTACGTTGACGGCGCGAACCTGAACGCGTTGGTTGGCCTGGCCCAGCCGGGCAAGTTCGGCGGCGACGTGTCCCACCTGAACCTGCACAAGACCTTCTGCATCCCGCACGGCGGCGGCGGACCCGGCGTGGGCCCGGTCGCTGCCAAGGCACACCTGGCACCCTTCATGCCGGGCGATGCCAACAAGGCAGCCCATGAAGACGGGTACGGCGTTGCGATTTCCGCCTCGCGTTACGGCTCGGCCGGTGTGTTGCCGATTTCCTGGGCCTACGTGAAGCTCATGGGCGGCGAAGGCCTCACCGAGGCCACGAAGTCCGCGCTGCTTGCCGCGAACTACATAGCCTCGCGCCTGAACGAGTACTTCCCCGTTCTCTACACCGGTGAAGGCGGACTCGTGGCCCACGAGTGCATCCTTGACCTGCGCGAACTGACGGCCAAGACCGGCGTCACCGCGGAAGACGTGGCCAAGCGCCTCATCGACTACGGTTTCCACGCCCCCACCCTGGCGTTCCCGGTCGCGGGCACCCTGATGGTGGAGCCCACCGAATCCGAGGACCTCGGGGAGATCGACCGCTTCATCGAAGCCATGATCACCATCCGCAAGGAAATCGACCAGGTTGCCCACGGCGACTTCGCGGTGGAGAACAGCCCGCTGCGCCACGCACCGCACACCGCGGCCGCCGTCGTCTCCTCGGACTGGAACCGTGAGTACTCCCGCGAGCAGGCCGTCTTCCCGGTCCACCACCTCAAGCAGGACAAGTACTTCCCGCCCGTAGGCCGCATCGACGGCGCCGCCGGCGACCGCAACCTGGTCTGCTCCTGCCCTCCGATCGAAGCCTTCGAGAACTAAAGGACTCCTCACGATGACTGAGAACTACACTGCGCTCTACGAAGAGCACAAGAAGCTCGGCGCTTCCTTCACCGATTTCGGTGGCTGGCAGATGCCCCTGAAGTACTCCTCCGAACTGGCCGAACACCACGCCGTCCGCCAGTCCGCAGGCCTCTTCGACCTTTCCCACATGGGCGAAGTCTGGGTCACCGGCCCGGACGCCGCGGCATTCCTGGACTACGCCCTGGTGGGCAAGATCTCCGCCATGTCTGTTGGCAAGGCCAAGTACTCGCTGATCTGCCAGGAAGACGGCGGCATCATCGACGACCTCATCACCTACCGCCGCGGCGATGCCAAGTTCCTGGTGGTTCCGAACGCGGGCAACGCCAAGGTTGTTGCCGAGGCACTGGCGCAGCGGGCTGCCAACTTCGACGTCGTCGTCGAGGACGCCTCCGCGGCAACCTCGCTGATCGCCGTCCAAGGTCCCAAGGCGGAAGAAATCCTCCTCCGCTTGGTCCCGGCGGAACAGCACTCGCTGGTCACCGAACTCAAGTACTACGCCGCCGTCGAGGTGCCCTTCACCTTTGCCGGGAAGACCACGGAACTGCTGCTCGCCCGCACCGGCTACACGGGTGAGGACGGCTTCGAAATCTTCGTGGACAACGATGCCGCTGCCGCCCTGTGGCAGGCAATCGCGGCAGTTGCCCAGGACGGCGAGCTGATCCCCGCCGGCCTGGCTTCGCGTGACTCTCTCCGCCTCGAAGCCGGCATGCCGCTCTACGGCAACGAGCTCTCCCGCGAAGGCAACCCCTTCTCGGCAGGGCTGGGCCCCGTGGTTTCGCTCGCGAAGGAAAGCGACTTCGTGGGCCGTGCTGCTCTCGAAGTCCTGAAGGCCGAGGGCGCCGGTTCCACCAGCGGCCGCAAGCTGGTTGGGCTCAAGGGCCTGGGCCGCCGCGCCGGCCGCAACCACTACCCGGTCCTCAAGGACGGCATGGTGGTCGGCGAAGTCACCTCCGGCCAGCCCAGCCCCACCCTCGGCTACCCGATCGCCATGGCATATGTGGACGTCGAACACGCCGAGCCAGGCACGGCTCTGGACGTAGACCTGCGCGGCAAGTCCGAGCCGTTCGAGGTTGTCGCACTGCCTTTCTATAAGCGGACCAAATAAGTTTCGGATGGGTGACCGTGGTTGCGTTTAGCCCGTCGGGACCGACATCCTCTGCGGGCTCGGTCGCGAAGACGCCCGCTGGGCGGACGTGACGCTCCCTTAGACGCCCGCTGCCGGATGCCGGTCCCGATGGGGCCGTCCTCGTCACCTTTGGTTATCGAACTGATGGGTGGTTATCGAACAGAAAGGGCGAACAGTATGAACCTCGGCTCACCCTTGGTGCCTCTGTTGCGAACCGGGCACCTGTCGCGTTCGATCGCCCTAGGTTTTTGGAAAATGGGCCACCTGCCGCAGCTTGGCCCACTGGAACTGAATCGGCCCACTGGAACCATGGGTCACCTACTAAACCCGAAAGGGCCAGCGTTCTTTTCCGGAACTGTTGGCCCCGAAAACTGAACTGGCGGACGGCGGGTGACGGGATTCCGGCAGCGTGCGTCTAAGCGAGGAACGAGCGAGCACGCCGAGGAATTCCGTCACCCGCCACCCAACCCGACCACAATTAGATTTAGACCAACGCAAAGGAAAAAACATGGCAAAAGTTGCACCTGAACTCCAGTACTCCGACGAGCACGAGTGGGTTGCCCGCGACTCCGGCGAAGCCGGATCGAACATTGTGTCCGTCGGCATCTCCGCCGTGGCCACCGATGCTCTCGGCGACATCGTGTATGTTGACTTGCCCGAGGTCGGTTCCGCTGTGACTGCGGGGGAGACCTGCGGCGAGGTGGAGTCCACCAAGTCCGTCTCGGACCTGTACTCCCCGGTGACGGGGGAGGTCACGGAAGTGAACTCCGCCGTCGTTGACGATCCTGCCCTGATCAACAACGATCCGTACGGTGCGGGTTGGCTCTTCAAGGTGGCCGCCGAGTCCGACGGTCCGCTGCTTTCCGCGGAGGAATACGCTTCCAAGAACGGTGGCGAGCTGTGAGCGCGGCGACCGGGGCCGCAGGCACCGAGAACATTGCGTTCGAGCAGGTCGTTTCGCCGTCCCTGGACGCGGTGTTGTCCGAGCTGGATCCGGAGATCGCGGCGAAGATCGACGACGAGCTGAACCGTCAGCGTTCGGGCCTGGAAATGATCGCGTCCGAGAACCACACTGCCGTGGCCGTGATGCAGGCCCAGGGTTCGGTGCTGACCAACAAGTACGCCGAGGGCTACCCGGGCAAGCGCTACTACGGTGGCTGCGAGCATGTGGACGTCATCGAGCAGCTCGCGATCGACCGTGTGAAGGCCCTTTTCGGTGCCGGGTACGCGAACGTGCAGCCGCACTCCGGCGCCCAGGCGAACGCCTCGGTGATGCACGCCCTGATCAAGCCGGGCGACACCATCATGGGCCTGAACCTGGCCCACGGCGGTCACCTGACCCACGGCATGAGGATCAACTTCTCGGGCCGCCTGTACAACGTGATCCCGTACCAGGTCCGCGAAGAGGACCACCGGATCGATATGGCCGAAGTGGAGCGCCTGGCGCTCGAGCACAAGCCGGCCCTGATCGTGGCGGGCTGGTCCGCCTATGCCCGCCAGCTGGACTTCGCCGAGTTCCGCCGGATAGCGGACCTGGTGGGCGCGTACCTCATGGTGGACATGGCGCACTTCGCCGGCCTCGTGGCCGCGGGCCTGCACCCGTCCCCGGTCCCGCACGCCCACGTCACGACCTCGACGACGCACAAGACCCTCGCCGGTCCGCGCGGCGGCATCATCCTGACCAACGACGCCGACATCGCCAAGAAGATCAACTCCGCGGTCTTCCCGGGCCAGCAGGGCGGCCCGTTGGAGCACGTGATCGCCGGCAAGGCCGTGGCCTTCAAGATCGCCGGCTCACCGGAGTTCAAGGAACGCCAGGAGCGCGTGCTGGCCGGTGCCCGGATCCTGGCCGAGCGCCTCGTCCAGGACGACGTCACCGCCAAGGGCATCAACGTGATCTCCGGCGGCACGGACGTGCACCTGGTCCTGGTGGACCTGCGCGACTGCGAGCTCGACGGCCAGCAGGCCGAGGACCGCCTCGCTGCGATCGACATCACCGTCAACCGCAACGCGGTCCCGTTCGACCCGCGCCCGCCGATGGTGACGTCCGGTCTGCGGATCGGCACCCCGGCACTGGCAACCCGCGGTTTCGGTGAGGCGGCGTTCCGTGAAGTTGCGGACATCATCGCCGAGGCACTGATCGCCGACGCCGGCGCGGACCTCTCCGGCCTGCGTCACCGCGTGGAGGCACTCGCCGCCGCGCACCCGCTCTACCCGGGCGTCGCGAACCTCAGCTGAGGTTCTCCGACCCCGGCAAGCCCGTCGGGTCCGGCAGACCCCAGTTTTCACGCGTGCTGCTCCTTCGTCGCTTTGACGCACGCTTTCGAAAACCGCGGCCTGTCGGCCCCTCGGAGGGGGCTGGGCATCCGGCAGCATGCGTCTAAGGGAGCGTCACGTCCGCTCAGCGGGCGTCTTCGCGACCGAGCATGCAGAGGATGTCCGGCACCCTCCCAACCCGACCACAACTAACTAAGGAATCCGACATGGCTGTTGGCGTCTTCGATCTTTTCTCTATTGGGATTGGTCCTTCGAGTTCGCATACCGTGGGGCCGATGCGGGCTGCTGCGGTCTTTGCGGGTGAGCTGAGGGAGTCCGGTGCCCTGGAACGGGTGGCGTCGCTGCGCGTTGATCTGTACGGTTCCCTGGCTGCTACGGGCCGCGGGCACGGCACGATGACCGCGGTGCTGTTGGGGCTGGAGGGTTACCACCCCGAGGAGATCCTCCCCGAGGAAGTGGAGGAACGGCTCGCCTCGATCGCCGAAACCGGCACACTGAACCTTTGCGGCGCCGTCGACCCAGAGTCCGGCATGTCGCTGCCGTACGGGGAAGCGGACATGATCCTGCACCCGCTCACGGTCCTTCCCCGGCACACGAACGGGATGAAGTTCTCCGTGTCCGGCGCCGACGGCGAGGTGCTGCACGAGGCCACGTTCTTTTCCGTGGGCGGCGGCTTCATCGTCCGCGAAGGCGAAGAGGACGCAGCCCAGAAGGAACTGGAGGAGTCCAAGAAGGAACTCCCGCTGCCCTTCCGCACCGCCGCCGAACTCATGGGCCGCTGTTCTTCCAAGGGGCTCGGCATTTCGGACATCATGTTCATCAACGAGCGCGCCTCCCGGACCGAAGAGGAAATCCGCGAAGGCCTGCTGCACATCTACTCCGTCATGGAGGCCTGTGTCGAGACGTCCCTCAAGCGCGAAGGCGTGCTGCCCGGCGGGCTGAAGGTCCGCCGTCGGGCCCCGGACTGGCACGAGCGGCTCCTGAAGGAAACCAAAGACCAGGACCCTGACTACCGGGATCCGAAGTACTGGCAGGAATGGGTGAACCTCATCGCCCTGGCCGTGAACGAGGAAAACGCCTCGGGCGGGCGCGTGGTCACCGCGCCGACGAACGGTGCCGCCGGGATCATCCCCGCCGTGCTGTACTACGCCCTGCACTTCGCCCCCGGCATGGACAAGGCCACGCAACAGGACCGCGACGACGTCGTGGTGAAGTTCCTGCTCGCCGCGGGCGCCGTCGGGGTGCTCTACAAGGAGCAGGCCTCGATCTCCGGCGCCGAAGTGGGCTGCCAGGGCGAGGTCGGTTCAGCTTCCTCGATGGCCGCCGCCGGCCTGGCCGAAGTCATGGGCGGCTCGCCGGGACAGGTGGAGAACGCGGCGGAGATCGCGA
The DNA here is from genome assembly GCF_039543785.1 of Arthrobacter gyeryongensis. Lineage (NCBI taxonomy): Bacteria > Bacillati > Actinomycetota > Actinomycetes > Micrococcales > Micrococcaceae > Arthrobacter > Arthrobacter gyeryongensis. The sequence continues at coordinate 80,438 of NZ_BAABKK010000032.1, read as the reverse complement.
TGGAACACAACCTGGGCCTGACCTGCGATCCGATCGGCGGGCTCGTGCAGATCCCGTGCATCGAACGCAACGCGATCGCCGCGGCGAAGGCCATCAACGCCGCGAAGATGGCGCTCTGGGGCGACGGCACCCACCGGGTGTCCCTGGACGAGGTCATCGTGACCATGCGCGAAACCGGCAAGGACATGTCCTCCAAATACAAGGAAACCGCCATGGGCGGCCTCGCCGTCAACGTAGTGGAGTGCTGACGCCCGCTTCCTGATACTCAAGGCGACGGGTACCGGAAGGCCAGGCGGGGCCCAGCAACGCCGCGGATGCCATGGCCGCGAATACCGACCAAATGCTGTTGCTGCGGCCGGTGGTGAGCGGCGGAATGGGGCGGTAGACGATCATCGGGTCCTCCTGGTTCGGCTTTCGTTACAACCACTTTCCGCCTCCGGGATAGCTGTGGACTTTGGGGAACCTTTGCCGCCGCTGTGAGAAATCGAAGGGGCCCACTTCGAGGCGTTGGAACGGACCAGGCTGTGGCTCCCTGTGGGGGCCGATAGACTTGGGGCTGAACGCCTGCGCCGCACACCGGCGCCTGCTGCCTCACGTACGCAACTGATTGGACACGGCCCCCTTGCGAGAATTTACCGCACGCTTTGCCACCGCCGAGGAAATCGAACACTGGGACAAACACGTCACGGCCAACCCCAACGGCGGCAACCTCCTCCAATCCGAGGCCTTCGCGGACGTGAAGCAACACTTTGGCTGGAAGCCTCTGCACCTTGTCTACGAGACCGAGGAATACAGCAGCTACAACCTGGTCTTGGAGAAGTCGTTTCCACTGCTCGGCAAGCTCTGGTACCTCATCAAGGGTCCTGACGTGGCCGGCGTCGAGGACATTCCCGGGATCATCAAGGCCAACCGGGAATTCGTGAAGCGGGACAAGCTCGGGGTTTTCGCCGTGAAAATCGAGCCGGACATCGTCCTCAGCGGCGAAGCCCGGGACGCGATCGCGGCCACCGGGGCGGTCAAGACCCCCAACCTGCAGCCGAACGACTCCACAGCCCTGCTGGACATCTCTCCCGAGGAGAACCAGCTTCTGCGCAACCTGCATTCCCGCGGCCGGAACGCCGTTCGCCGGGCCATCCGCGAAGGCGTCGAAGTCCACACGATGGAACCGACGGAAGAGAACTTCCGCGCCATGTATGCGCTGATGACCAACACGGTCGAGGCGAAGTCCCAAGTGCGGGTCCGCGAATTCGGGTACTATCGCCAGTTCTGGACCAACTTCATCGAACGTGGCCAGGGCAGGCTCTTGTTTGTCTTCGAAAACGGTGTCCCCTCGGTTGGTGCCTTCGTCATCAACTATGGCCGGAAGGGCACCTACAAGGACGGCGGATCGCTGCAGAAGCGCGCGCAGTACGGCGATTCGCATTTGGTCCAGTGGACCGCCATCAACCAGGTCAAGGAACTGGGTTGCACGGAATACGATTTCTGTGGCACCCCGCCCGCTGACCGGCTCAAAGACACCTCGCACCCCTTCCACGGACTTGGCCTGTTCAAGACCAGCTTCAGCAAGACCGTCACCGACTTCGTCGGCTGCTATGACCAAGTCATCAGCCCGCTGAAGTACAAGCTCTGGACCGCAGCCGGGGAACGTATTGCGCGGCAGGTCTACACCCGCCGCACGGGCCAGCAGTTCTACTAGAATCGCAGCGCCGACCCGTGTGCTGCATGTGCAAAACCCCGTATTTGGAGGAACCCCGCCCCTTGGAGGAACACCCGCGTGACTGACCGCCCCGACAACAGGCCCAACACGGACGGCTTGCCCAAGACGCAGCCGCTCAAGCCATCCCAGGTGCGCCAGAATGTCAATGCCAAACGCATGCTTCGCAGGCTCGTGCAGGGCGAGAATCCTCCCACCGCCCCCATGAGCATCGTCGATCGCCTGGCGGGAAGTCCCTACGCCAACCCCATCATCCACGTGGGCGGTGTTGATGCTTCGGCCCGCAAGACCATCGACTTCGCGCTGCACATGGCAGAATCCATGTTTCGTTACGGAGCCGGTGCCCTGGAAGTCGAGACCAGCATCATCGCGGTCACGGCGGCACTCGGGTTGAAGAACATCGAAGTCGACATCACCAACCAGTCCGTCGCGCTCAACTACGCGCCCAAGGACCAGACTCCCATTACACTGCTCCGGGTGGTTCGCTCCTGGACCAACAACTACGCAGGACTGGCCCAGGTGCACCAGCTCGTCACGGATATCGTGGCCGGCGGGGTGGGCAGGTCAGAAGCGGTGAGCCGCCTGGACGACATCATCCGCAGCAGCAAGCCCTTCCCGCGGTGGATGGTCACCATGGCGTTCGGCGTCTTCTCCGCCGTTTTTGTCGGAGTCCTGGGCGGGGGAGTTGGAGCGTCCGCTCTGGCTTTCGTCTCCAACATGCTCGTCAACCTCGTGGCCCGGCAATTGGGCAAGTGGCGCACGCCTGACTTCTTCGTGACAGCCGCTTGCTCCTTCCTGGTCACGTTCATCGCGCTCATGCTCCACTGGGCCGGGGCGGATATCCCGCCGTCCATCGTCGTTGCGGGCGGCATTCTCCTGCTCCTGCCAACCGGGCGGCTTGTCTCTTCCGTGCAAGATGCCATCAACGGATTCCCCGTGACTGCGGCCGGACGATTCCTGTCAACGATCCTGACCTTCGGCGCGATCGTTGCGGGCATCGCCGTCGCGGTGGTTGTGGGTGACCTCATCGGCAGCGTCGCGATCGACGTCACGCAAACATTCCCCGAAGCGTATCCATTGTGGGGCCAGGCCGTCCTGATCGCCGTAGCCGTGATTGCCATCGGCATCACCGAACAGACCCTGCTCAAACTTCTGCTCCCGACGGCGGCAGTGGGTTTGGTGGGTTACTTCGTCTTGTGGGGGGCTTCCAACTTTGGCTTCGGAGACCGGCTCTCGCCGGCGATTTCCGCCGTGGTCATCGGCCTGCTCGCACGGATGGTGGCACTCAGGCTCGGAGCCCCGCAGCTCGTGGTCGCCGTCCCGGCAGCCCTCATCCTGCTCCCGGGCCTAAAGATATTCCGTTCCATGTATGTATTGACGGTGCAAGAAGCAGATGTACTGGTGGGTTCGGGAGGCATGCTCAACGCCGGAGCAATCGTGCTGGGCGTGGCCGCAGGAATTGTGTTGGGCGACAACCTTGCCCGGCCGCTGACCAAGGGGCTTGCCAGCAACGAGCGACGCCGCGTCCGCCGGCGCTAGGCCGCCGCAGGCCGCCGCCCGCCAGTGTATGCAGGCCCTAGATCTGCCCGATCGGGAGTTTCTTCTCCGCCTGGAAATCGTCCTCCACGCGCCCCTGGGCCCAGTATCCGGAAAGCGATACCTGGGAACGCTCCAGCCCACGCTGCTTGAAGAAGATGTCCCGCAGCCCCTTCATATAGCCTCGCTCACCATGCGCAAACACGTCGACGCGGCCGGGCAGCCACTCCGCATCGCCCAAGGCGTCGAGCAGGATCGAGCTTGAACCGGCAGGGACCCCGGAGCGAAGAAGCCAACGCAACTCCACGCCGTCGGGAGCCGCAATCGCAAGGATGTCGGCATCGCTATCGACTTCGAGGAAGGCAAAGCCTTTGGCGTCGGCCGGCAGGGATTCGATCGCGGCGGCAATGGCCGGGAGCGCGGCGTCGTCGCCCGCGAAAAGGTACCAGTCGGCGTCGGGCGCCGGGTTGTAGGCGCCGCCGGGGCCCGTGAAGACAAGAGTGTCCCCAGGCTGGGCTGCCAGGGCCCACGGGCCTGCAAGGCCCTCGTCGCCGTGGACCACAAAGTCGATTGCCAGTTCCTGCGCAGCTTCGTCCACCCAACGGACGGTGTAGGTACGGGTGTAGGGCCACTGTTCGCGGGGCATTGTCTCCCGGATGGCCCAAAGATCCAATGGCAGCTCATAGTCGACGCCGGGCTGCGGGAACACGATCTTTACATACCGGTCCACGAAGTCGTTGTTCGCATAACCGGCAAACCCGGGTCCACCTGCAATGATGCGCACCATATGGGGCGAAAGCTGTTCCGTGCGCAGCACCGTCAGGTTCACTTGGGGGCGGGTATTGCGGGATGCAGACGACGTCGCGGGCAAAGATGTCATGTAGGCAAGCCTAAGCTAGGGCAGCGGTGGAAGCTCCCAGATGACGGGATCTGCGCCTTGCGCACGGAGCAGGGCGTTGGCCCGGCTGAACGGGCGCGAGCCGAAGAAACCGCGCGAGGCGGAGAGGGGACTGGGGTGCGCTGAGGAGATCACGGGGGCGCCTTCAAGCAGAGGCTGTACTGCTTCGGCGTCCTTGCCCCACAAGATCGCGACGAGCGGACTCTGCTGGCCCGCAACTGTGCGGCGGCGGGCGACGGCTGCGACCGCCGCCGTCGTGATGGCCTCCCAGCCTTTGCCCCGGTGCGAGCCGGCCGCACCGGCCGCCACGCTGAGCACCCTGTTCAGGAGGAGCACTCCTTGGCCCGTCCAAGCCGAAAGATCGCCGTGAACCCGCGGCGGGAGTCCGAGATCGGACTCCATTTCCCGGTAGATGTTCGAGAGGCTGCGGGGGATGGGCCGGGTTGGCCCGGAAACCGCGAAAGAGAGCCCGACGGCGTGTCCCGGCGTCGGGTAGGGGTCCTGGCCCAGGATGAGCACCTTGACGTCGGCAAGCGGCTGCCGGAAGGCGCGAAGGATGTTGGACGCCGCAGGCAACACGTGGGTTCCGCGTGTGGCCTCGGCCGCCACGAAGGTCAGCACCGAGCGCAACTCGTCCTCGACGCCAGAGAGCGCGTCGGCCCAGTCCGGCGCCATGAGGTCCGCCAAAGCCATTCCCGGGAGTGCCTCGAACTCGGCGGAGTGATCCTCGGATTCAAGCTCGAATAACGCTTCTTCGCCTGCCACCCAGTCATTGTCCCTGTCCTGAGGCTCCGGGGAAAGCGGCTCCGCAAGACGGCGGGGCAAATGACATCGATGTTATTCGCCCGTTAGCATGGGCGGGGGACATTTTTCAGTCAATGCGTCGAAGGAGTGTGTCGTGGCAGAACCCGCACGCGAACCGATGGCGTCCGAAGCAACTGGATTGGTGCTCGAAGACCTGTCCACCGGACTCCGCAGCGATTCGCCGCTCGGCGAGCGTGAACAGCAGATGCTCGCCCTGGAGAGGCAATGGTGGAAATACGCCGGGGCCAAGGAACAGGCCGTCAGGGAACTCTTCGATCTCTCCGCGACCCATTACTACCAGCTGCTCAACGCCCTCATCGACACCGAAGAAGCACTGGCGCACGATCCTATGCTGGTCAAGAGATTGCGTAGACTACGTATGTCACGTCAGAGGGCCCGCACAGCGCGTCGTCTCGGTTCTGACGCATAGAGCACCCGCTGATCCCCCAGCAAGCAAGCAGCAAGGACAAGGCTTCACCATGACCAAATTTGCCCGGGATGAATTCGACCGTGTCCCGCAGAGCTCATCGCGCCAAGGTGTCCACAGACTCGTCGCGTCCGCTTCCCGGCCCGCCCTCTGGCCGGTGCTGTTGCTGGGCGGCATCGCGCTGGCCGTAGGCCTCGTTGCGTTCCTCATCCTTCCGAAGCTTGGTTTCACCTCATCGACGACGCCGCAAGCCGTCGTCACCGCGGATGCCCCCAAGCAAAGCGCTACCGCGTCACCATCCGCAAGCGGCGCCGCGCAGGCGTCCGGCCAGCCAAGCCCGAGCGACACACCTTCCAGCACGCCGACGCCGACCCCGAGTACGGCGCCCTTGGACAAGACGGCGGCAGTCGCGGTCTACAACGGCACCACCACCGGTGGCCTGGCTGCCCGCGTGGCCGGCCTCGTTCAAGGCGGGGGCTGGCCGTTGTCCACCGTCGCAAACTGGGGCGGCATGCCCCAGCAGACGTCGTCGGTCTTCTACAAAGGCGCAGCCCAGAAGGGCAATGCCGAAGCGCTCGGTAAATTGCTGGGCATTTCCAACCTTGTGGACAGTGCCGAATTCCAGCAGCCCGTGGTTGTCATCCTCGGCCCCGGGTACAAGTAGCAACTCGGTTACGCCTCAATAACATTGCAGCCACCCACACCCGAGGTTGCGCTACGGCAACGTGACTGTGGTTACAGTAGTTGTGAGCTGGCCCGGAGATCCCGGAAGCCGGCCACTGCTAGTTGAAAGTGTGGGGATCATGGCTTTGGGAACCGTCAAATGGTTCAATGCCGAAAAGGGCTACGGATTCATCACTGTCGATGAGTCCGGTGACGACATCTTTGTGCATTGGTCCGCCATCCAGATGGATGGCTTCCGTGCGCTCGAAGAAGGACAACGGGTCGACTTCGAACTGGGCGAGGGCCAGAAGGGCCCGCAGGCAGAAAGCGTGCGGCTTATCTAGTGGGTGTTGCGGCAACAGGGCTGTCCTGGCCCCTTGGAGGGCGCCGGTCCCGGGCAATTCCTCTTCTTGCAGGCTTTGCAGCCTTGGCCCTTGGACTGGCCGGATGTTCCGCCCCCGTGGCTAACGCCCGGCTCAGCTCGGTTACCCCGAGCGGCGACGGCATCCTGCGCATCGGCGTGATTCTGGACAATACCGGCAGCTCCGCATTCCTCAACGAGTCCGAGTTGGCAGCCGCCAAGCAAATCAATGATGCAGGCGGATACAAGGGCCATCCCGTCGAGTTGCTTCCGGCATCGGCGGCCAGCGGAAGCAGCAGCGCTAGCCAGGGGGCCAGCGCAGCGGCCTTCGCCGCCGATACCGCGGCGCAAGCCAAGGCGTTGCTATCAGCCCATGCCGACGTCGTTGTGGGGCCGACGGATTCGAGCCATGCGCCCCCCGCCATCGATGTGCTGTCTCCTGCCCGGATTCCACTTATCTCGCCGGCCAACACGGCGTCAGGACTCAGCAGCTACAAGAACGGCGGCTTCTACTTCCGCACTTCGGCCGCCGATGCCGCACAGGGCAGCGTCCTGGCGAAGCTTGCCCACGACGCCGGCGCCAAGAGGATTTCCGTCCTGCATGAAGCCGGGGACTACGGTACACGTGTCTCCGGAGCGGTCATGGACGCTGCCCGCAGCCTCGGAATGGACGCCGTGACCAACGCGGAATTCGCGGCCGGCAAAGCAGCTCCCGCCGCGGTGGGCATCAAATCCGGCACGCCGGACGCCGTCGTCGTGGTTGCCCGTGATGGTGCCCAAGGCGCCCTGGCCGAGCTCCTGAACGCGGGGCTGAGCGGCAAGAGCCTGATTTTGAGCGACGGGGCCATCCGCCAATACGGAACCGCACTCGGTGCCGGTGGCCTCAACGGCGCGCGGGGGATTCTTCCAGGTGTCTTCCCGAGTGCGGACTTCCAATCCGATCTGACTGGCATCGACCCCAAACTCAAGGACACGACCTACGCGGCCGAGACGTACGACGCCGTTACCCTCGCAGCGCTTGCGGCCGCAGCGGCGGGCGACGACGCCGGTGGCTCGATCGCGGCCTGGCTCACCACTGTGTCGGGTGGGACGCGTCCGACGTCGGGCGATGCGGCAACGAAAGAACGCACGTCCTGTACGTCATACAAGGACTGCGTCGAGCTGCTGAAGGGGGGCAAGCTCCCGGATTACGACGGCGAGTCCGGCACCATCGGGTTCGACGCCAACGGCGACGTCACCTCGTCGAATTACATGGTCTTCACCTACGGGGCAGACAACACTGCGCGGGTGAGCGGCAAGGAGACGGCCTCACGGACTCCGTGACGGCTTGTGCCCGTAGCGAATTCCCTTGGCGTGGCGAGTAGTTTCCAGCTCTTGCTGCTTGCACTCTCCTCGGGTGAGTGCTAATTATTGATTAGCACTCTCAAGCACTGACTGCTAATTCTTCGCGGCTCCGGCCGCATGGAAATAGCGGGTGCCTGGGAGAACAAAGAAAACCTTGCTGGGGTGAGGTCCGGAACACGCGGCGTACAGAGGCCGAATGCGAAGGATCGTCCGTCGCGGGCACCGCAGTGAAGGCACCTTCTTAACGACTGTCCCGAAAGGACTACCGCCGTTATGGCCAAGATCATTGCATTTGATGAAGAGGCACGCCGCGGTCTCGAGCGGGGTCTGAACATCCTCGCCGACGCCGTCAAGGTCACCCTCGGCCCGCGTGGACGCAACGTCGTCCTCGAAAAGAAGTGGGGCGCCCCCACGATCACCAACGATGGTGTTTCCATCGCCAAGGAGATCGAGCTGGACGATCCTTACGAGAAGATCGGCGCCGAGCTGGTCAAGGAAGTTGCCAAGAAGACGGACGACGTCGCTGGCGACGGCACCACCACCGCCACCGTCCTGGCCCAGGCCCTCGTCAAGGAAGGCCTGCGCAACGTAGCTGCCGGCGCCGACCCGCTGTCGCTCAAGCGCGGCATCGAGAAGGCTGTTGAAGCCGTCATCCGCGAGCTGCTCGCCTCCGCCAAGGAGATCGAGACCAAGGAAGAGATCGCAGCCACGGCTTCCATCTCTGCCGGCGACACCGAAATCGGTAACCTCATTGCTGAAGCCCTGGACAAGGTCGGCAAGGAAGGCGTCATCACGGTCGAGGAGTCCAACACCTTCGGCCTCGAGCTTGAGCTCACCGAGGGCATGCGCTTCGACAAGGGTTACATCTCCGCTTACTTCGTCACCGACGCAGAGCGCCAGGAAACGGTCCTCGAGGACCCGTACATCCTGATCGTCAACTCCAAGATCTCCAACGTGAAGGAACTCGTTGCGGTCCTGGAGAAGGTCATGCAGTCGAACAAGCCGCTGCTGATCATCGCCGAAGACATCGAGGGCGAGGCCCTTGCCACCCTGATCGTCAACAAGATCCGTGGCACCTTCAAGTCCGTTGCCGTCAAGGCTCCGGGCTTCGGTGACCGCCGCAAGGCACAGCTCGCCGACATCGCCATCCTCACCGGTGGCCAGGTCATCTCCTCCGAGGTCGGCCTCAGCCTGGAGAACGCAACCCTCGAACTGCTCGGCAACGCCCGCAAGGTTGTTGTCACCAAGGACGAGACCACCATCGTCGAAGGTGCCGGCGACGCCGACGCCATCGCCGGCCGCGTGGCGCAGATCCGTGCCGAGATCGAGAACTCCGATTCCGACTACGACCGCGAGAAGCTGCAGGAGCGCCTGGCCAAGCTGGCCGGCGGCGTTGCAGTCATCAAGGCCGGTGCCGCAACCGAGGTAGAGCTCAAGGAGCGCAAGCACCGCATTGAGGACGCCGTCCGCAACGCGAAGGCTGCCGTTGAAGAAGGCATCGTCGCCGGTGGTGGCGTTGCCCTCATCCAGGCCGGTGCCAAGGCATTCGCCAACCTCCAGCTCGAAGGCGACGAAGCAACGGGCGCCAACATCGTCCGCGTTGCCATCGACGCTCCGCTCAAGCAGATCGCTTACAACGCCGGCCTCGAGCCGGGCGTTGTCATCGACAAGGTCCGCGGCCTGCCGTCGGGCCACGGCCTGAACGCTGCAACCGGCGTTTACGAGGACTTGCTGGCTGCCGGCGTCAACGACCCCGTAAAGGTCACCCGCTCGGCCCTCCAGAACGCTGCCTCCATCGCTGGTCTGTTCCTGACCACCGAGGCCGTTGTTGCCGACAAGCCGGAGAAGAACGCTCCGTCTATGGGTGGCGGCGACGACATGGGCGGCATGGGCGGCTTCTAAGCCCGCGCCGGCTCACTAGCCACACGCACGACGACGGTCCCCGCTTCAGGTGGGGGCCGTCGTCGCCGTTTAACGACGCTCGCTCACGTATGTCGGGTTTTGGCCGGACGCTCGCTCACGTATGTCGGGTTTTGGCCGGACGCCCGCTCACGTATGTCGGGTTTTGGCCGGACGCTCGCTCACTGCCTCGCGGTCCGGGAGTGTCGGGGCGGTCTGGCAGGATGGAAACCATGACGATTATTGCTGCCGCCGATGGTTCTGCCCTCGGCAATCCCGGGCCTGCCGGCTGGGCCTGGTACGTGAACGACTCTTGCTGGAGGGCCGGCGGTTGGCCGCACGGAACCAACAACCAGGGCGAGCTCATGGCTGTTTTGGACCTCTTCCGGTCCACGGCACATGTTCCCGATGAAGAGCTGAAGATTCTCTGCGACAGCCAGTACGTCATCAATTGCATCACCAAGTGGATGCCGGGATGGAAGCGCAAGGGCTGGCGCAAGGCCGACGGAAAGCCCGTCTTGAACGTCGATCTCCTGAAGGACATCGACCAGGCCATTGTCGGCCGCAAGTACACGTTCGAGTGGGTCAAGGGCCACGCCGGCCACGACCTCAACGAGGCCGCCGACGAGCGCGCCCGTGCGGTCGCCACGGCGTTCCAGCAAGGAACAGCTGCTCCCGGCGGACCGGGCTATCCGGGCGCTGACGAAGCTGCGCGGTCGTTTGCCCGCACGCCAGCAGCCCGCACAGTGCCTGTGGAGGCGCCCTCGCTTTTCGACGACCACGACCACGACGACGCCGATGCCCCGGATGAAGACCTCACGTTGTTCGGCGGTCAGGACCTCTTGGGCGGGTCATCCTTGCCTAACGCGCCGGCGGCGTTCACGGAACAGGAGCCGTTCATCGAGTCCACCTTGTTCGCCGGAGACGACGAAGAAACGGTCCTTGGCCAGGCGGGCGGACGCTCAGACGAAGAAACGGTCATTCTCCTTGAGAAGGAGCTCCTGAGGCCTGACGTCAGGGGAGACCTTGGGCGTACGGGGATCCTGCTCCACCCGGACTTCACCGAGATCGGCAGCTCCGGACGTGTCTGGTCCCGCGACGAGCTCATGATGGCGTTGGAGGGCGATCCAGGCGAAACCGCGGAGGTTGAGATAATTTCCGCAGAGCGCATCTCCGGCAACGCCATGCTGCTCAATTACAGAAGTTATGGGCGAACCGGCTCGGCATTGCGGAGTTCAATCTGGTTGCTGGACGACGGCCGCTGGCGGTTGCGCTTCCACCAGTCGACGCCGGAGAAGTAACGGGGCAGAAGCAGACGGACCCCGCAAAACAACTGAACCGGGCAAAACAACTGAACCGGGCAAAACAACTGAACCGGGAAAAGCGCCTAAACCCTGGAAAGCAACTGGATCCCGGCGGGAAGGCAGATTTGCCGCCCGCCGGGATCTCCTAGCCGTTCTTAGTAGCTGAACCGCTGGGTGTTGCCTTGCTCGGCCTGGAGGTAGCTTGCCGCGGCGGAAGACAGTGCCAGGTTGATGGATGCGAGTGAGGCCTCCACCTTGTTCTGGGTCAACGTCCACTCGGAGACGAGGGCCTGGAAATTGTTGGCCGCTGAGCCCTTCCAGGTGGCTTGGAGCTCGTCCAGTCCGAGTTTCATCGCCTGGACGTCGGCGCTGATGCGATCCACGGTGGCTTTGACGTTGGCGGACTTGAGCTGGAGCAGTTCGGTATCGACGGATATGACGCTCATAGGGCGTTGCCTTTCAACTAAAGGGGTCCGCAGGTGCGGCTGGCTTGTGGTCCACACAATGAGCCTAGAAGCCGTGACATGGCGCAGGCAGAGCCGAATCTTCCTATGTGGACAACTCGCTACATCAAGCCGCCCAGCGTAGAAAACTGTTAGTCGGAGATCTCCGCCTCGGCGATACCCGCATCTTCCGGTACCTCGGACATGTCGTCCTGGAAGGGGAGGCTGACAACCAGGGTGGCCCCGCCGCCGTCGGTCTCTTCGACCCTGACGGTACCGCCGTGGGACCCCACAATTGCAGCGACAATCGCGAGACCGAGCCCGCTGCCGCCTGTCTCCCGCGTGCGTGAAGTGTCCGCCCTGTAGAAGCGCTCGAAGATCCGGGGCAGTTCCTCGGCCGGAATGCCGCTGCCGTGGTCCCGCACCTCGAGGACGGACAGGGGACCGGCGGGCGTGTTCCGCACCCCCACGGCGAGCTCGATCGGCGTTCCTTCGGGGGTGTATCTCAGGGCGTTGCCCACCAAGTTTCCGAGCACCTGACGAAGCTTGGCCTCGTCCCCCTGGACGGGGGCAGGCGCTGCCGCTCCGCCGTCGAGCCCCGTGAGCGAAATCTTCCGCTCGCCGGACGTCGCGAATGAGTCCACGACGGCGTCGTTCGCCAGCAGGTGCAGGTCCACCGGCTTGAGCTGCAACGGCCGTTGTTCGTCCAGGCGGGCAAGCAGGAGCAGGTCTTCCACCATGGATCCCATCCGCTTGGCTTCGCTCTCGATCCTGCCCATGGCGGTGCCCACATCTTCCGGCGTGGCAAGGGCGCCGTGGCGGTAGAGCTCGGAGAAACCGCGAATGGTGACCAAGGGGGTCCGCAGTTCGTGGGAGGCGTCGGCGGCGAATCGCCGCATTCTCGCCTCGGAAGCCGCCCGGGCCGCGAAGGACGACTCGATGTGGGCGAGCATCGCGTTGAGGGAAGCACCCAAGCGACCGACTTCGGTGACCGGGTTTTCGACCTCCACGCGGCGTGAGAGATCACCGGCGGCGATAGCGGCTGCAGTCTTTTCAACGCGTGAGAGGGGGCGGAAGGAACGTGCAACAGTCCAGGTGGCGATGAAGAATGCGAGCACCAGGGTCAAGAGTCCGACGCCGACCACTACGAGCGTGGCGTGTTCCATGACTTTGTCCACCGGGGACAGGGGCAGCCCGACGATCACTACCGCGTTTTGCCCGGTCCGGTTGTCCACGACGTTGACCGCCACCACACGCCAATCGCCGCCGGCGGTGCCGTTCACCTGGAAGGGTGCGTAATTGCGGTTCTTGGCTTCAACCGGGCTGATGGTGGCGATGCTCGGCCGATCCGTCTTGCTGCCGCCGAACGGATACGGCGGCTGGCCCTGGACGTAGAGCGTCAGGGAATAGTCCGTGGGCACGGCAGGGCCCGCCTCAGACAGATTGGCGAAAGATTGCTGTTGCTGCGCGATCTGGACGGCAGCCTTGAGCTTGTCATCCACTTGCCCTTGGAGGTAGCTCTTGACGAGCGTCAGCGTCCCGGCGCCCGTGGCGGCCAAGGCAAGGAGCAGCAGCCCCATGATAATGGCGACCAGCTGCGACCTGAGGGAGGCCGACTTCCAACGGTTGAACAAGGTCAGCGCTTCTCGGCCGTCCGCAGTACGTAACCGACGCCGCGCTTGGTTTGGATCAAGGCCGTGGCATCCGGGTCAATGTCCACTTTGCGCCGGAGGTAGGAAATGTAGGACTCCACGATCGAGGCGTCGCCGTTGAAGTCGTATTCCCAGACGTGGTCCAGGATCTGCGCCTTGGAAAGCACCCGGTTGGGGTTCAGCATGAGGTAGCGCAGCAGCTTGAACTCGGTGGGCGACAGCTCGATGATGGTGCCGCCGCGGCGGACCTCGTGCGCGTCGTCGTCGAGCTCAAGGTCATCAACGCGGATGACGGCGTCGTCGTCTTCCATCGGCTGCGTGCGGCGAAGCACGGCGCGGATCCGGGCCACCACTTCATCCAGGCTGAAGGGCTTGGTGACGTAGTCGTCGCCGCCCACGGTCAGGCCGGTGACCTTGTCTTCCGTGTCGTCCTTGGCCGTCAGGAACAGGACAGGGAAGTGCTTTCCGGCGGCACGGAGCCGGCGGGTGACAGTGAACCCGTCCATATCGGGGAGCATCACGTCCAGGACAGCGAGGTCCGGGGCGTGAAGATCGGCGGCAGCGAGCGCTTCGCGGCCGTTCGACGCCGCAACGACCTCAAAGCCGGCAAAACGCAGCGAGGTGGAGAGAAGCTCACGGATGTTGGGTTCGTCGTCGACGACGAGGAGCTTGGCTTCGGGGCCGTTCTTTTTCATACCATTCATGATGCTCCCAGTTTCTGGGAGTTGACTGGATGCTTGTTGTGAGAATTATCGGGGTGTCGTGGTTGTGGGCCCGGGCTAACTGCCGAGAGCGAGCCCGACGCCGAGTCCCACCATGGTGACGGCAATCCCTCCGTCGAGGATCCGCCAGGACGCCGGCCGCGCAAAGAATCCGCGCAGCAGTTTCGCCCCGAACCCGAGTGAACAGAACCAGAGAATACTGCCCAGCATGGCTCCGGCGCCGAACCACCACTGCAGCCCGGGCCCTTGCGCGTTCGCCACGGATCCCAGGAGCAAGACAGTGTCCAGGTAGACATGGGGGTTGAGCCACGTCAGTGCCATGACAGTTGCCAGCGCCGCCGCCAGCCCGCTTCGACCGGCACCCGAAGGCCCGGGCTCAGCGGACACGAGGGCTTGCGGCTTGAGGATTCGCCGTGCTGCCATCACGCCGTACGTCACCAGGAATGCCGCGCCGACATAGCGGAGAACGACGACGGCGGCAGGCGCCGCGGTGAGCAGGGAGCCGGTGCCGAGTACCCCGGCCGCGATGAGCACGGCGTCCGAGATGGCGCACACTGCAACGATTGCTCCGATATGTTCACCGCGGATTCCTTGCCGGAGGACGAAAGCATTTTGGGCGCCAATGGCAACAATGAGGGCCAGGCCTGTGCCGAGGCCCAAGCCGGCTGCGTGGAAAATGTCGGGGGAGTTCATACTTCGAGGCTAAGTTTCGCCTTCAACATTAGTCCAGCTAAACATTCTTAGGCATCGTAAGATCGTCTTATGGCCAGATTTTCATCCGAACAGCTGTACACCTTCGCCGCTGTGCTCGCGGAAGGTACGCTCGACGCCGCTGCCCGATCACTGAACATCACGCCGTCGGCGGTCTCCCAGCGCCTCAAGGCGCTTGAACAAGCATCCGGAAGGGTGTTGCTTCAGCGCAGCAATCCGGTCCAGGCCACGGAGTCGGGACATGTGGTGCTCAGGCTGGCGCGGCAGCTCGCCCAGTTGGAGGCCGACGCCGAACTGGAACTGGGCCTGCCGGGCGAATCGCCGATGGTCTCGGTTCCGATCGTGGTCAACGCGGATTCCTTGTCCGTCTGGTTCCTCAGGGCACTCACACGGGTCCCTGCGGAGCTGAACGCCGTCTTCGATCTTCACCGGGACGACGAGCAGTATTCCACGTCCATGCTGCGCGCCGGAACGGTGATGGCCGCCGTGACAGCGACTCCCGAGCCGGTGCAGGGCTGCCGGGTGGAGCCGCTGGGGAGCATGCGATACCGTGCTGTCACTACGCCGGAATTCAGGGCGAGGTGGTTTTCCGACGGGGTCGACGTCGCCGCGCTGGGCACAGCTCCGGCCGTGGACTTCGACCGCAAGGACGAGTACCAACATCGTTTCCTGGAACTCCTCGGCGGGGCTGGGCGTGGGATGAAGCCGCCAGGGCCGCGCCATTACGTTCCGTCCAGCCAGGAGTTCGCCGAGGCCATTCGCTTGGGGCTCGGGTGGGGACTGCTGCCCGAACCTCAATGCGGCCGGGAGATAGCCGATGGAGACTTGGTGGAACTCGCGCCCGAGCAACCCTTGGACGTGCCCTTGTACTGGCAACGGTGGCGGACACCGTCGCGGATCCTGGACGCCGTGACTGAGGCGGTCCGGAGCACCGCCGCGGAAGTGCTGCGCAGGGCCTGACAAACCGGCCCGCGGCGTGTGCGCCAAAAGCCAACACGCCGCGGGCGCAGTCCTAAATTGTCGGAGCCCCGTTTCACACTTGAGCCATGGAAAACAAACAAGAATCACGCGTTGAAATTCAAAACGTCGAGTTCCATGTCAGCTACCTGGACACGCACTCTGGACACATCGAGCTCGAGGCGTTCAGCGACCGCTCCGCCGCTGAACGCTTTGCCGATGCGCAGCTCAAAGACGAGGACTCCTGGGCTGTGGTCGACGCCGTCGTGCTGCAAGCAGCGGAGCACCAGGAGCGCACGCAACAGTTGGTTGCCTAGCCCTTAAATTGACCAGCCCCTACGCGGCGGGTACGTCCTTGGCGTCCATGATCCGGTAGGCGTAGCCCTGTTCGGCGAGGAACCGTTGCCGTTTGGCGGCGAAGTCCTGGTCGAGGGTGTCCCTGGCCACTAAGGAATAGAAGCGTGCCGCACGGCCGTCCTGCTTGGGGCGAAGCAATCGCCCCAAGCGTTGAGCCTCTTCCTGGCGGGAACCGAAAGATCCCGATACCTGGATTGCCACTGATGCCTCGGGCAGGTCGATCGAGAAGTTGGCCACTTTGGACACGACGAGGGTCTTGATGTCACCGGCGCGGAAGGCATCGAACAGCTTCTGCCGCACCTTGACTGTTGTATCGCCCTTGATCACGGGAGCGTCCAGGCGCTCGCCGATCTCATCCAACTGGTCGATGTATTGGCCGATCACCAGCAGCGGCTCGCCCTGGTGCAAGGCGACGAGCTGCTCCACCAAGTGGGTCTTGGTCTCCGACGTCGCGCAGAGCCGGTACTTGTCCGCGTCCTCAGCCATCGCGTAGGCCACGCGCTCGTCCCGGGGCAGGTCCACCCGGACCTCCACGCAGTCCGCCGGCGCAATGTAGCCCTGGGCTTCGATATCTTTCCACGGTGCGTCGTAGCGCTTGGGGCCGATCAAACTGAAGACCTCACCCTCACGACCATCCTCACGCACAAGTGTCGCAGTGAGTCCCAGACGACGCCGCGCCTGCAGGTCCGCCGTCATCCGGAAGATCGGAGCCGGCAGGAGATGGACCTCGTCGTAGATGATGAGTCCCCAGTCGTGCCCGTCCACGAGTTCCAAGTGCGGGTAAAGGCCTCCGCGTTTCGTGGTCAGGACCTGGTAGGTGGCGATCGTGACCGGCCGGACTTCCTTGACAGCGCCCGAATACTCGCCGATCTCCTCCTCCGTCAGCGACGTCCGCTTGAGGAGCTCGTCCTTCCATTGCCGGGCCGCGACAGTGTTGGTGACCAGGATCAGCGTGGTGGTGCAGCTGGTAGCCATGGCTGCGGCCCCCACCAAGGTCTTGCCCGCACCGCAGGGCAGCACGACGACGCCGCTGCCGCCTGCCCAGAAGTTCTCCGTGGCAAGCTTCTGGTATGGCCGCAGGTGCCAACCGTCCTCGTTCAAAGCGATCAGGTGCGGCGTGCCGTCCACGTAGCCTGCGAGGTCCTCGGCCGGCCATCCGAGCTTGAGCAGCAATTGCTTGAGCTGTCCCCGCTGGGAGGAATGCACCACCACGGTTTCGCCGTCGATCCTCGGCCCCAGCAAGGGTGCGATTTTCTTTGCCCGGATGACTTCCTCGAGTACGGGGTAGTCGGTGGTACGCATGACCAATCCGTGCTGCGGGTCCTTTTCGAGGCGCAAGCGGCCGTAGCGGGACATCGTCTCTTCGATGTCGATCAGCAAGGAGTGCGGCACCGGGAAACGGGAGTAGCGCAGGAGCGTGTCGAGGACTTTTTCGGCGTCCAGTCCCGCGGCGCGCGCATTCCAGAGGCCCAGAGGGGTGAGCCGGTAGCTGTGGACGTGTTCGGGGGCACGCTCCAGCTCGGCGAACGCCGCAATCGCATGCCGTGCCTCGGTAGCGAGCTCGTGGTCGACTTCCAGCAGGATGGTTTTGTCGCTCTGTACGATCAGCGGACCGTCGCTCACTATTGCTTCCTCACTTGTGCGGCTCGCCCGCGGGCTCCACATCGATGATGCGGTGGATGGACAAGACTCTTTCGGTATCCCTGGCGGCGTCGAACACCCTGACGCGTCCTCCCGACACTGATACCGGAACCACGGTTTCGGTATTGGAATTCCCCAAGCCGTCCACCACGTTCATGGTGACCGCTTGCTTCAGTCGGATGGCCCTCTGCAGGGTTTCGAGTCCCAGTTGCGTTGCCGCCTCGCCGGTCGATTCGCCATGGACCGCGCGATGGTGCCTCAGCACCGCGAGCTGGGCGTCGACGTCGTCGTCCGGCGGTGCAATGCGGGGCGCAGTGTAAACGGGGCGAACGCCCCCGGCCACGGCCGTCGTCCTCTTGTAGCGCACGACGGCGGTCTCCGCCTCCTGCACGGCAGGCGAGAGTCCCAGCTCGCGCAGCACCCTCGCGGTCTCCCGGGGGCTCGCGGCGGAGGTCAGTACCGTGGGGGCGATCCGGACAAGTCCCAGGCTCGCGGCTCCCGGCTCCCGAACGAGCTCGGCGATGGCGGCCTCGTCGTCGCTTTGGATGAAACTGGGGCTGCTGGCGACACGCAGCCGGCCGTGCCTGGAGGCGATGTCCTTGATCAAGTAGCGGAGCGGTTGGGGAACATCGGTGGCGGAGTGGGTGCGCAGGAACGCGAGGATGGTTTCCGCGTCCTGGCCGGCGTCCAACGCGCGGCGGATCGAATCTCCGGAGAAGCGGAAGATCGTGGCCGGGCCCTGGCCTTCGGCGTCGGCGATCAAGAGCAGTTTTTCGCTCAGTTCAGGTGCCAGGTACCCCGGGGCGACGGCGGTCAGGTCGGCTTGGAGCAGGACATGATTGACGGCCGCCGGCAGGTGTTCGCCGAGGATACTGAGGGCCAGCTCGGGCTGTTCGGTGGCGATCGCCGAACCAAGCTGGGTCAGGGCGCCAGAGCCCATGAGCCCGAGGAGTTCGGCCTCGTGCAGGATTCCGCGGACGAGGGAGCTGAACCGTCGAGACATCCGGGGCTGGGCCCATTCCGCGCGTTCCATGACGGCTTCGGCGTTGAGCACAGGAGCCTTGCCGTCCGGTGCTTCTACTTCGAGGGTGAGCTCTTCGAGGATCTCCAGGATCCGTTTGCGGACCAGCGGGGCGTCAGGGCGTTGGGCCTCGGCGGACAGGGCGTTGATGGAACCTGCCGGAGAGCCGGATCGGGGCGCCGTGGTGGCAGGCCCGGGGAGGGTTTGTCCCACGAGGGAAGGAGCGCGCTCGCTCGCGAGCCAGGCGTTGACCAGCCAGAGCCACTGTTCCTGGCGGGGGAGCGTGAGCCATTCCACCGATGGCGGTTGCACCCAGGTGGAACTGTCCACATCGAGCCGCAACAATCCTGACAAGGCACTGAGCTCAAGGATCAGGGCGGTCTCGGACAACCCCAGGCGAAGGCTATCGGCCAGGCGTTTGAGTTCACGCACGCCCACCCCTCCGCTGCGCAGGGTAACCACCGGCTGCTCGCGGACCGCGTACAGGAGTTCACCCACCAAACGGAGTACTTCGGCGATGGCACCCATGGCGGCATTCCGGCGCAGGGCAGCACTCGTCTGGCCCAGCTCCGGTACGGGAGGCTTCAAGGTGAATTGGTCCACGATCGCGCCACCGCGCAGGGAAAGGCCGACGCTGTGCGGGAGCTCAACGTGGCCGGCGTCCAAGGGGACAAGCAAACCGCGGGCCAAAAGCCAGTCCACGGGACCGACGTCGCGGCCTTCATGGATCACTGAAGCCTTGCGCTGGGCCTGGGGAACGGCGCCCATGGCCCAGTTGCCGAACTTGTTCAAAAGGGGACGCGTCCGTACAGGTGCCTCGGAGAGGATGTGCTGAAGGTTCTCCGGCGTCGATGTCCAACGTTGCAACGCCAGCGCCGCGTCCATGGGCGTCGTGGCGGCCAGGATGTTGGCGCCGCTCTGGTGGAGTTCGGCAACGAGATGCACCACGCGCTGGGCGAAGGCCGGTTGCAGCCGCACCAACTCGGTGTAGCTGCGGCCCAAACCCGCCGGGTAGATGCCGATGACGTCCTTGAGGCTGCCCACCGGCAAGTAGAAACGCTGCCGGCCTGGATTGTGCACCGTGGCCGGCGGATCGGCCCGGTGGATGAGGGCCAGTTCCTGGAGTTTGATCAGGATCGGCTCGAGCGCGGCAAGGGTGGCGCCGTTGATGCACTTCTTCAGTCCCGCCGCCGAGACGCTGTGGCCCGTGTCGGTGTTGGTGCACAGGTGGAGCGTCTCAAGTACTTGCATCTCCGGTTTGTTGAGCCGTTCCAGGGCGCGCTGCACGCTGACCCGGGCACTTGCCCGCGCCGCGAGTGCAGCGAAGTCCGGGACCACGGGGGAGATGAGGTCCGGCCGCGCGGCAAACAGGGCCCGCAGCGAATCATCGCTGCGCGCTTCCAGTTCCTTGCTGAGCGCGCGAATAAGGGACATCAATTCAACGTTACAGCCAGCCGGGTCCGCCGTCGGGCTTTCCGGGTGCTCATTGACGACGCCGTGCCCACACAGAGTCAACCACCAACGCGGCCATCAAAATGAAGGCGAGCGGCAGCCCGTAGAGAGCGGTGGACGTGACCCAGGCCGGTGCCACGCCGTTGGCGAAAGCGACGGCGATGACGGCGGCTACGGCCGCCAGGGAAAGGACTGCGACGACTGCGGCAACGATGGTGAGCGGGCGGCGGAAGTCGTGGGGAATCATGGAAGCAACGCTAACAGTCCCGGGCCGCGGCCCCGATTCCGGGCCAGGGTGCAGTTCGGTTGCGGACAAAAGGCGGCAGGACCTGCCTGCGGGGGTCTCAAAGCGCGAATCCGCTGCCGGGCAGGATAACCTTGAAGCAACAGACCAACACGGTCAAGGCAGTTACCCCTATTCCCGCAGTATCCTGCGGATGCGGTGGCGCGCCGGCCGTGTCTCGCAAGTAAGAACGAAGAAGGTTGATTACGTGCCCACCGGCAAGGTCAAGTGGTATGACAAGGAAAAAGGCTTCGGATTCCTCGCAGCAGAGGACGGCCAGGAAGTATTTCTGCCCAAATCCGCACTGCCCGAAGGCGTAGCGGATCTCAAGGCGGGCACCCGGGTTGAGTTCGGCGTCGCCGACGGTCGCCGGGGCGCTCAAGCGCTGGGACTCCGCGTGCTCGATAAGTTGCCTTCCATCGCCAAAGCCAAGCGCATGAACGCCCGCGAGCTCGCTCCGGTAGTCCAGGACCTCGTCTCTGTCCTGGACAACCTCTCCGGCACGTTGTCCGCCGGTAAGTACCCTGAAGGCGCCAAGGGCAAGGCCATTGCCGCAGCCCTGCGCAAGGTTGCCGACGAGCTGGAAGCCTAAACCTGCCATGACATCAACGGCGAAACCCCGCACCGGCCTTCCTGTGTGGCGCGTCGGCAAGCCGGACGCTTTCCTGGCGGCCGCCGTCGACGTCGCCCGCAATGCGGTGGAGACCATCGCCAAGCCGGGTGAAATCGGACCGCACATTGCCGCGCGCTCCGAGGGCGAACGCGTGGTCACGCACTTGTTCGAATCGCGGCTGGCCGGCTACGGCGGGTGGCAGTGGTACGCCGTCGTGACCCGCAACTCGCGCTCCAAAGTGGTCACGGTCAGCGAGCTTGGCCTGCTGCCGTCGGAGGACTCCATCCTCGCTCCTGAATGGGTGCCTTGGGCAAAGCGCGTCCGTCCGGAGGACGAGGCTACCGCGGCCGAAGAGTTAGCGGAGGAAGCTGACGTTCCCGTTGACGCGGACGACGACGGCGGCCCCTCCGATGAGGACGTCGCCACCTCTGGTGACGGACAAGAGAACGACGACGCCGACGACATCGAGGCTGACTAGCCCTTGGCGGACCCGGCGAGTGAATTCCCTGAAGGCGGAAACTGATGTCCACCTTCAAATCGCTCGGTGTCCTTAACTACCGCATTTGGTTCATCGGTGCCCTTATTTCCAATATCGGCACGTGGATGCAACGGACGGCCCAGGATTGGCTGGTTTTCGCCCATCTGAGCAACCACGATGCCGGAGCGATGGGCGTGACCTTGGCCCTCCAACTGGGTCCGCAGCTTTTCCTGGCCCCATGGGCCGGTCTGCTTGCCGACCGCTACAGCCGGCGCAGGCTCCTGGTCATGACACAATCGGCCATGGCGGTCCTGAGCACCGGCTTGGGACTCCTGGTCCTGAGCGGTGCCGCGCAATTGTGGCATGTCTATGTGTTCGCGCTCTTGCTTGGCGTCGTCTCGGCACTTGACGCCCCTGTTCGCCAGACGTTCGTGTCCGAGCTGGTCAAGGACGACTATCTTTCCAACGCTGTCGCGTTGAACAGCGCATCCTTCAACGTCGCCCGCATGATCGGCCCCGCCGTGGCCGGCGTGTTGACGGTGGCGGTGGGGCCGGGCTGGGTATTCATGATCAATACCCTGACCTTCCTCGCGATGCTTGGCGCAATCCGGGCCATTCCCCTTTCTTCTTTGCGCGTCCAACCGCGGGCCGCGGCGGGCAAAGGCCGTATCCGTGAAGGGCTTCGCTATGTCCGCAACCGCCCGGACATTGTGGTTGTCCTCGTCGCGATTTTCATCATGGGCACCTTCGGACTGAACTTCGTCCTCTTCATCGCGGCCATGGTCGGCACGGAGTTCGGCATGGACGCGGGGGCATTCGGGCTGCTCAACTCGGTCATGGCGATCGGTTCCGTCGCAGGAGCATTGCTTTCCGCCCGGCGAGGGAGGCCACGCATGCGGCTCATCTTCGCGGCGGCGGGCGGGTTCGGCCTCGCGAGCGGACTGGCCGCCCTGGCGCCGAACTACACCATGTTCGCCTTGGCACTGATTCCCTGCGGACTGTTTGCCCTGACCATGATCACGAGCGCCAACGGCTACGTGCAGTCCACCACGGAACCTGTCATGCGCGGCAGGGTCATGGCACTCTACATGGCCATCTTCATGGGTGGAACGCCCATCGGCGCACCGTTCGTCGGCTGGGTGTCCAACGTGGCCGGACCCCGATGGGCTGTCGGCGTGGCCGCCGTCGCGGGCGCCAGCACCGCCGTCGTCGGCATCGTGTGGATCATCCGCGCGCGCCAGCTGCGGCTCCGTTTCGATAGCAGCGCCCGCGGGATGCGGTTCTTCCGCATTGAGTCCCAGGGCGCCAGTGGCGCTGTTAAAGAGGACAGCGCGGTTAAAGAGGCTAGCGCCGCCCGGGATCCCCTCCCGGACGACGCCGACCAGTCCTGACCGCGGGAACGCGGCAGTCCCTTACTTCTTCAGTTCGCCCACCACGAAGTCGATGCTGGCGAGCAATGCAGAGACGTCGTCCGGCTCGATGGCAACGAAGGTAGCGATGCGCAGCTGGTTGCGGCCCAGCTTGCGGTAAGGCTCCGTGTCCACGATCCCGTTGGCGCGCAGCACCTTGGCGATGGCCGCGGCATCGATCGAGTCGTCGAAATCGATCGTGGCAATGACATTGGATCGGTCCTCGGCCTTCGCGACGAACGGGGTGGCGTACTCGGACGCCTCTGCCCAGTCGTAGATCCGGCCTGCGGAGTCCGCTGTGCGCCCGGAAGCGAAGTCCAGGCCGCCATTCTTGTTGAGCCACTGGACCTGGGCATCCAACGTCACCAAGGTGGACAGGGACGGCGTGTTGTAGGTCTGGTTGAGCTTCGAGTTGTCGATAGCCGTCTGCAGGTCGAGGAAATCGGGGATCCAGCGGCCGCTTGCCTTGATACGGGCCGCGCGCTCCAGGGCGGCGGGGGAGAAGAGTCCCAGCCACAGGCCTCCGTCGGACGCAAAGTTCTTTTGCGGGGCGAAGTAGTAGACGTCGGCTTCGGCAACATCAACATCCAGGCCGCCGGCTGCGGACGTCGCATCCACCAGGACCAAGGCGCCGTCGTCGCTGCCTTGAACCCGCTTGACCGGAGCGGCCACACCTGTCGAGGTTTCGTTCTGCGGCCATGCGTATACGTCCACGCCGGCTTCCGCGTGGGAAACCGGCCGGGTGCCAGGCTCGGACTTGATGATGGACGAAGCTTCAAGGAAAGGTGCCTTGTCGGTGGCCGAAGCGAACTTGGAACCGAACTCACCGAAGGAGAGGTGCTGGGCCTTCTTCTCGACCAGGCCGAAGCTGGCGACGTCCCAGAACGCGGTGGAGCCTCCGACGCCGAGGATCACCTCGTAGCCCTCGGGCGCACGGAAGAACTGGCTAAGTCCCTCGCGGACGGAGCCCACCAGGTTCTTGACGGGTGCCTGGCGGTGGGAGGTGCCGAGGATCGTTGTCGAGGCGGCGGAGAGGGCCTCGATCTGCTCCGGGCGGACCTTGGAGGGCCCGGCGCCGAAGCGGCCGTCCTTGGGCAGCAAATCGGCGGGGATAGTGATGCTGTTGTCGCTCACGGGATGCTCCAATGGTGAAGTAGCGGCCTAGATGGGTCGTGGCAGGTGGCAAGCTGCCCCTTCGACTCCCCAATTCTGCCTGACGCCGCGGGCGGAGGCAGAACCGAAGCTGTCATAGTCCGCCACGTGGAAAGCACCTGTTCGGCTGGCGCTGGACAACGCCGGAATTATCCGGAGTAATTCCAAATAAGCTAAGCTTGGAGCTGGCGAAAATACGCAAGATACTGCGCTCGAGGAGCTGAGCTGGATGACGGATCTGATCGATACCACTGAGATGTATCTTCGGACCATTTTGGAGCTTGAAGAAGAGAACATCGTGGCTCTTCGCGCACGCATCGCCGAGCGCTTGCGGCACTCCGGCCCAACCGTTTCCCAGACGATCGGACGGATGGAGCGCGACGGTCTGGTGATTGTGTCCAACGACAGGCACCTTGAGCTGACTGAAACGGGCCGGAAACGCGCCACCGAGGTCATGCGCAAGCACCGGCTCGCCGAACGGCTCCTGGCAGATGTGATTGGACTGGACTGGGCCTACGTCCACGATGAAGCATGCCGCTGGGAGCATGTCATGAGTGAGCGCGTGGAACGGCGGCTCTATGAACTGCTGGACCACCCCACGGAATCGCCTTACGGCAACCCCATTCCCGGACTCGAAGCGCTGGGCGGAGTCGCGTCCCACGCCTTTACGGATGGCGTGGTCAATCTTCTTGATGCGATGAACGAATACTCACCTGAAAACAGGGTCACCGTCAGTCGACTGGCTGAACCGATCCAGGTGGAGCCTGAACTTCTGGTGCAGCTGGACGAAGGCGGAATCCGCCCCGGCGCGAGGGTTTCCCTGGAACGTGTGGGGGAGTACATCTCCGTTCGCGTGCCCAATATCGACGGCGCGTTGGAGCTCCCGCCCGAGGTTGCCTCGCACGTGTTTGTCACGGTCGCCTAGCCAGCCCGCCGATGCGGTCGGCAAAGATAACGAAATTATTACCGTGGGGGCTTGATCCCCTATAGTTAAATACTGGCGCCGATACCAAAGCGTTACCTGATCCGAAGCCGAGTTCTGCCAGCGGACCAGGTGGATTAGTCCATTCACTGGCAGAAACGGAGGAACCACCATTGGCTGTCGAAAGACGGCCTTGGGGTGAAGTCCGTAGCGGAAGTGCAAACAGCGCAGGGCCCCTCCGGGTACCTTGCGTTTGGTGCCCTTCGCGCGGACCGGGTCCACGATCTCTCTGGCCCGAATCCGACAGCTAACTTCGCAGGCTTGCCAGAGAGGAAAACCTTGACCACGCAGAACACCAGGGGCCGCAGGCGCGCGTCCGGTCCTACTGCTGTGCTGCGGAGCACAAGCGCCGTCGAGCACGACCGGCCCCGCGATCCCCATCGCGAACTTCGCCGCCGCAAGGGTCCCTTGCGGCAGATGGCCGAGTTCGCCGCCGCGAGCGGAGCAGGACAGAAGGCCGGAGTGGCCCTTGCCGCTACGGGCCTCATTCTGACGGTCGCCTTGCCGGGCGCCGGCGCCATGACGGCCACGCCCGAGTCAAACCAAACCGCCTTGGCAGTGGGCACCCAGCCTGAGATTCCCGCCGCGGCAAGCGCCACGATCGACTTCAGCCGTGCTGCGGTTTCCACCACTGCCGATCCGGACAGCAAGCTCAAGCAGCTGCTGAGTGCGCAGTCCGTCGGCACTATCAAGACGTCTTCCTCCAAGGGCACCCTGGGGGCGCCTCTGGACACCCTGACAACGGCCTCGCCTTTCGGCTACCGCGTGAATCCCATCACGGGCGGCTTGGGAGAGTTCCACCGAGGCCAGGACTTCGTGGCCCAGTGCGGCACCCAGGTCCATGCTGCCGCGGCCGGCAAGGTCACTTTCGCCGGCTGGCATCCGTACGGCGGCGGAAACCGCATTGTGGTGGACCACGGCAACGGCCTGGAAACCACGTACAACCATTTGTCGTCCTTCAATGTCCAGGTGGGCCAGACGGTCAGCCGCGGCGATGTCATCGCATTGAGCGGCACCACGGGCGCCTCCACGGGCTGCCACCTCCACTTTGAAGTCATGGTCAACGGCGACGTCGTTGACCCCCTGGGCTGGCTGTAGCCAATCCGATGGAAGCCTCTCGCATGCTTGTCACGCTCCGTGACCTGAATGTGACATTCAATCAAAACTCATGTACCGTCTAAGACGCATCAACTTTTAGAGAGTTGATGCACTCGAGTGGATTGCCTAGCTCTGCCACTGCTCGAGGTTCCGTTCGCAAAACATCGTCTGGCAGAGGCGGGGGACCCAACTTTTGGTCATCTTCACCGATGGCCTTGGGGTTAAGTCGCACAACTTCCGAGAGGGAGAAGTGTGGCCGGATGACTCCCATCCGAATCCGACAGCTTACCTCGCGGGCATAGGGAGAGGCCTCTTAACGTGTCTTCACGCTCTACTGTTGCGCGCCACCGTGCCGCGGTCACCAAGACCAACTCGCTTGCCGTTATCGCTAAGACTGTCGGCAGCAACGCCGGTGGCGTAGGCCGTCAGGCAGCGGTTATCGCTGCTGCTTCCGGTCTGGTGCTTACTAGCGGTATCGCAGCCAACGCTGCAGAAACCAACGTCCCCCGCGAGTCCACTTCGACCTCCGCCCTGGAAGTCCAGTCCATCGCCCAAGCCAGCATTTCGGCTGACTCGTCCGTCGCCATCAAGTACGAGCGCCCGGTGGTCTCCACCGAAGCTGCTCCGGTTGTCGCAGCTCCGGTTGCCACGCAGGAAGCTGCTCCGGCCACGCAGGCTGCAACGGGTGCCGCTACCGGCGCCTCGACGCTCTCTGTCACCGCTGCTGTTTCACCCGCCACGAAAGTTGCCAGCGGCAAGGGCGCAGCAATTGCTGCCGCAGCTTACGCACAGCTTGGCGTTGCCCAGGACTGCACCGCCCTGGCTTCGAACTCCCTGGCCGCCGTTGGGATCAACTTCCACGGCTGGCCGGCAGACTACCTCTCCCTTGGCCGCACGGTCAGCGCTGCTGAAGCGCAGCCGGGCGACTTGGTCTACTACCAGAACGGTGGCATGGGCATGGCCCACATCGCCGTTTACGTCGGCAACGGCATGGCAGTCCACGGCGGCTGGAACGGTGGCACCACCGCCCTTTACAGCGTCAACGTTGGCTCCGGCCCGGTCTTCATCCGAGTTGGTGGCTAAATAGCTCCGGCTACATAGCTTCACTGAACATCCCCGCTGGTCCGCCGGCGGGGATGTTCTGTTTTAACCAGCATGCGCTAAATCGCTCCGCGGCCGTCTCCAGGGGGCGATTCGTCGAGTAGCCTCCGGGCGCGTGGAAGGTTCCGCCTACGTGTCCGGCACATGAACTTTGACCGACGCTGCGCCGGAACCCCCGCAAGGATTCGTTGATCTGGCCTCCGAGTGTTTACTCTTAGGTTGTCGATCCACAGCCCGTACATGCAGAGGGCAGCCGGCCCTCGCGCCCCTGACGGGTGCGGCCGTGAAGAGGTACGTGCATGCGCACACTCGTTCTGAATGCTGGATATGAACCGCTGGCGGTAGTAACCTTCCGCCGGGCGCTGGTCCTTGTGCTCACCGGAAAAGCGAGCGTAGTGGCCGAAGGCGACGAGCCTGTCGTCGGGCCACAGGAGATTCTCGGACGTCCCTCCGTGATTCTGCTCAATCGCTACATCCGGCCGAGGTACAACACCATCACGGCGGTTACACGCCGCGGCGTCTTGCGCCGCGACGGTCACCGTTGCGCCTATTGCGGGAAAGCAGCGCACACCATTGACCACGTCCACCCCAAATCCAGGGGCGGCGCGGATTCCTGGGAAAACCTGGTGGCAGCGTGCTTGCGCTGCAACAACGCCAAGAGTGACCACACCCCGGCCGAGATGGGCTGGAAACTGAGGTTCACTCCGGCGGCTCCCACCGGGACTATCTGGCAAATCAAGGAGCTTGAGAAACCTGCGCCCGCATGGGATCCCTTCCTCCTGCCCGAATCGGCGGCCTGAACCGGAATTGAGCCTGCTTCCCGGGTAATCTGGGCAGGTGGACTTCGATGCGGTCATATTGGCGGGTGGCAAGTCCTCCCGCCTCGGCGGCGTGCCCAAAGCCCAGTTGAGGTACGACGGCGCCACCCTCCTTCAGCGTGCTGTCGCGGCTTCGCGCGGCGCCGGGAGGGTCGTCGTCGTCGGGCCGGATCCAGGCACTTTGCCGGACGGCACATTGACCGCACGGGAGGACCCGCCCTACGCCGGACCGGCAGCCGCGATCGCCGCCGGACTCCTCGCCCTAGGGCAATACGCCGAAGCACAAGACGGTGAAGGGCAAGACACCGAAGCGCAAGAAGGCCTGAGCCCGTCCCCGGAACACGCGCCCTGGGTCCTGGTCCTGGCCTGCGATATGCCCCTGGCTGCCGCCGCGGTTCCGGTCCTGCTTCGGGAACTTGCAGGCCACGAGGAAGCGGAAGGGGCCATGTCCGTATCCGCCGACGGCCGGAAGCAGCCGCTGCTCGGCATCTACCGGGTATCTGCTTTGCAACGGGAAGTGCTGGTAGCGGCGGAACAAGGTGGCCTGGCCAACGCCGCGGTGTTCCGACTGCTTGCTAGGCTTGATCTGCTGGCCGTGCCTGTCCCCGCAGGGTCCACCGATGACGTGGATACCTGGGACGATGCCGCGGCGCTTGGAGTGGACGGCGACCTGCCGTGACAACAGCTGTACCGGACAGTGGAGGCGGATCGTGAAGAGCCAGGAAGAAACGCTCGAGGAATGGTGCAGGAGCCTGCTGCAAGCATATGAGCTGGAAGACGTCGAGATCGACATCAACGAGATCCTGTCCCTGGCAGGCGTTGCGGCCCATTCAGTGGTCCGGCCGGCGGCTCCCTTGACCACCTTCATTGCGGGCTTCGCGGCTGGACTTGCTGCGGGTTCGGGACAAGCGACTGAAGCTGCATCGATGGACGCCGCCATGGGCCTGGCGCGCACGCTCGCGAAGGACTATACGAATCCCGGAACCGACGCCGGATGACGGATGCCCCCGGGCATGTACCGCATGCCGACCATTTGTGGGCCGAGGCACGGCAACTTGCCTTCGATAGTGCTACGCCCATTCCCGCCGCGCCCATCGCGTTGAAGGACGCCATCGGCAGGACCTTGGCCGCGGATGTCCACGCCCTGCAAGACCTGCCGCACTATGCGTCTTCTGCGATGGATGGCTGGGCGGTCAACGGCAGCGGCCCATGGATCCTCGCCGAACCCGGCCATCGGCTGGCGCCGCACCAAGCGAGTCCTATCGCCACCGGTGGCTTGATCCCGCCGGGGGCCAAGGCCGTGCTGCGGAGCGAGAGCGGGGTCCTGACCACGGACGAAGATGGCTTGCCGCTGCTCGCGCTCGGCGGGAACGCGAAGCCGGGCGAACCCCGCAACGGTCAACACATCCGCAATGCGGGAGAAGAAGCTGCGGCGGGCGAGCTGCTGATTAAATCGGGCGTCGTCCTGAACCCGGCCCATCTCGCCCTGGCTGCCTTGGCCGGGCGCGATGAACTCGACGTGCTGGGCAAGCCCCTCGTGAAAATGCTCCTGACGGGCTCCGAAGTGGTGACCGCGGGTGTCCCGGTCCCCGGGCGGGTGCGGGATACCTTCGGTCCACAGCTTGGCGCCGTCGTGGAGCTCCTTGGCGGGATCCGCGGCGAACAAATCAAGGTGGGCGACTCCTATGAAGAATGGCTCTCGGGCCTTGAAGAACGCGAGCTGTCGCCGGACGCGCCACCCGCCGACGTCGTCATCACCACCGGTGGAACCGGCCGCTCGGGGACCGACCACTTCCGGCGGGCCATTGCGGATCTCGGCGGACGCCTGCTGATTGACGGAATTGCGATGCGTCCGGGACATCCTGGCGTGCTGGCCGAACTGCCCGACGGGCGCTTCGTGCTGGGTCTCCCCGGCAATCCGCTCGCGGCCATGATGGTCCTCTTCACGATCGGTGCACCGCTTCTCGCGGGGCTGGGGCACAGGGCGCTCCCGGAGGTCGGCGAAGTTCCGTGCGGTGCCATGCTCGACGCCGACCCCGGGCGCACGCGCTTGCTTCCCTTCAGGTTCGTGTACGGCCTGGCCTCGCCGGCCCAGCATGCGGGGCCCGGGATGATGCGCGGCCTCGCCAGTGCGGATGGAGTCATGGTGGTGCCGCCGCACGGCGTGCAACTGGGCGAGGCAGTGCCCGCTTTTCCGTTGCCGTGGGGGCCGCCGCTTCCCCTGCCGAAGTCCTCGGAAGACAAGGCCAAGAAGACTCCTGCCAAGCCAGCCCGAAAGGTTTCGTCCGGGCCGGTCGACTGGAGCGCCCTGACGGGCTGAGAGTTTCCGGTGCCGAATGGACGCGGGTGGATTAGAGAGTCAGGCCTTGCAATGATGGGGGCATGAACAGGCATGCACCCGAGCAGGACATCAACGAAGATGACCTCCAGATCCACCCACCCAAGCGCTCCGCTGCGGGCGTCAAGGCAGTCACCGTGGCGTTGGAACGCGGTTGGGCCCAAGCGGGCGTCAGCCGAACCGTCAAGTCAATGCTCCGGGTCAACCAACGGGACGGTTTCGACTGTCCCGGCTGTGCCTGGCCGGAGTCCATCACCGGCAAACGCAGTCCAGCCGAGTTCTGTGAAAACGGTGCCAAGGCAATCGCCGAGGAGAGCACCACTCGCGTGGTCGACGCGGAGTTCTGGGCGCGGCACTCCCTGGCCGAACTCGAGGACAAGACCGAATACTGGCTCGGCAGTCAAGGTCGCATTGCCGAGCCGGTCGTCATCCGCCCTGGCGACACACACTATTCCCCGATTAGCTGGACGGATGCTTTCGCCTTGATCGGCGAGCACGTGAATGCCACGACGCCGGATCGCTGCGTTTTCTACACCTCGGGGCGCACGGCCAACGAGACCGCGTTCATGTACCAGCTGTTCGCCCGCAGCCTGGGCACCAACAACCTGCCCGACTGCTCGAACATGTGCCACGAGTCCTCCGGGAGCGCCCTCAACCCGACCATCGGGATCGGCAAGGGCACAGTCTCGCTGGAAGACATCCACGAAGCGCAACTGGTGCTCGTGGTGGGCCAGAACCCGGGCACGAACCATCCGCGCATGCTCTCCGCCTTGCGTGATTGCAAGAACAACGGCGGCAAGGTTGTCGCCGTCAATCCTCTGCCGGAAGCCGGGCTCTTGAACTTCAAGGATCCGCAGTCGCTCAACGGCGTGGTGGGTGGTGGCACGGACATCGCCGATGAATTCCTGCAAATCAAGGTGGGCGGCGACCTTGCTTTGTTCCAGGCGCTGGGCCACCTCCTGCTGGAGGAGGAGAAGCGGCAGCCGGGAACAGTGGTTGATCGCGCCTTCATCGAGGCGCAGACCGACGGCTTCGAGGCCTACGCCGAGGCCCGGGCCGCGCTGGATTGGGTCGAGACGGAACGCGCCACTGGCTTGAGCCGCAGCGAAATCACCAAGGTGGCCGGCATGCTGGCCGCCTCGAAGGGCACCATCATTTGCTGGGCGCTGGGCCTGACCCAGCAGCCCCACTCCGTGGATACCTTGCGGGAAATCATCAACCTGCTGCTCTTGCAGGGAAACTTCGGCAAGCGTGGAGCCGGCGCTTGTCCCGTCCGCGGCCACTCCAACGTGCAGGGCGACCGCACCATGGGCATCTGGGAGAAGCCTTCCGAGGGCTTCCTGGCAGCCCTGGACAAAGAGTTTGGATTCACGACCCCACGGGCGCACGGGTACGACTCCGTGGAAACCCAACACGCCTTGGAGAAGGGCGAGGTGGACGTGTTCGTTTCCATGGGCGGCAACTTCGCCGCGGCAGGCTCGGACACTGTCGCGCTGGAGGAAGGGCTCAAGAGGGCCGGGCTGACGGTGCACATCTCCACCAAGCCCAACCGTGCCCACGTGGTGCACGGCAAGACCTCCCTGATCCTGCCTACCCTGGGCCGAACGGATACGGACGACAAACACCCGGGCGGACGGCAGATCCTTTCCGTGGAAGACTCCATGTCCGTCATCCACACCACCCAAGGCCGCTTGACTCCGATTTCGGAGCATTTGCTCAGCGAACCTGTCATCGTCGCACGCATGGCACAGGCGGTCCTCGGGGACAACCACCCTGTGGATTGGCGTGCCATGGCCGAGGACTACGACGTCATCCGGGACCACATCTCCAGGGTGATCCCCGGCTTCGAGGACTTCAACGCAAGGGTGCGGACCAAGAACGGCTTCGTCCTGCCCAATCCGCCACGCGACACCCGCACGTTCGCCACGGACATCGGCAAGGCACGATTCACCGTGAGCCCGCTGGAGTACCTTGAAGCCCCGGCCGGCCACCTGATCCTCCAGACGGTCCGCAGCCACGACCAGTACAACACCACGTTCTACGGGCTCGACGACCGCTACCGGGGCATTTCCGAAGGCCGCCGGGTCATCCTGGTCCACGAGGACGATCTCGGCGAACTCGGCTTCGAGGACAGGGACATGGTGGACGTCATCTCCACTTTCGGCGGAACGGAACGCCGGGCGGACAAGTTCCGGCTGGTTGCCTACCCCACGGCCAAGGGTTGCGCAGCCGCGTACTTCCCGGAGGCCAACGCCCTGGTCCACCGGGAACTCGTTGCCCGCGAATCCAACACGCCCGGCTACAAGGCCATGACGGTGCGGTTCGTCAAGCACGGTGAAGCTGCCGAACACAAGGAAGCTGCCGGAACGGTGGGTATCTGAGATGGGACGGGTGACCCAGCGCCGCAAGGTGCACAAATTCGTCCTGGATGGCTCCGCCCAGGCGCTGGAGCACCCGGTCCGCTACCGCGAGGACTTCCTGGCCGTCGAAGAGCCGCTCGAGGTGCGCCTGGGGCACATGTCCTTCTCGGTGACCATGCGGACTCCTGGCGACGATTTCGACCTCGTGGCGGGCTTCCTGGTCTCCGAAGGGGTCATCTGGGACCCGGCCCAGCTCATTTCGCTGCGTTTCTGCGCCGGCGAAGACGAGAACGGCCTGCAGACTTTCAACGTGGTGGAAGCGCAATTGCGTCCCGACGTCGTCCTTCCGGAGACGGGCCGCAACGTCTACACCTCCAGCTCGTGCGGAATCTGCGGCACCGACTCGATCGAAGCAGTGCGCAAATCCTCCCACTTCAACCCCGCGGACGACCCCCTGAGCGTTCCGGTCGAGCTTCTGGCCTCGCTCCCTGACCGTCTCCGCGAAGCTCAAGCGGTCTTTGACAAAACCGGGGGAGTGCATGCCGCCGGACTCTTCCGGATCCACGACGACCGCGCAGGCGGCGCTGCCGAGCTATTGTGCCTGCGGGAAGACGTGGGCAGGCACAACGCCGTGGACAAGGTGGTGGGCTGGGCGTTGCGCGAAGGAATGTTGCCCCTGCGCGGCACCGTCCTGCAGGTCTCCGGGAGGGCATCCTTCGAGCTCGTCCAGAAGGCGGCGCTCGCAGGAATCCCGGTATTGGCCGCCGTCAGCGCACCGTCCAGCCTCGCCGTGGAGCTCGCCCAGGAGACCGGCCTGACCCTGGTGGGATTCAGCCGGGGGACCAGCCTGAACGTCTACGCGGGCAGTGACCGGGTGGCGGTGGCGAGCAGGGACCTGTAGGGATAGCCGCCAATCACTTGGCTATTGTTCGGGAACGACGTAGATTTTATCCATCGAATGGAATCTGTTTCCTCCGGACAGTGGCCTTGCTTAGTAAGCTGCTCGTAACGGTAAGGAAGCAATCAACCCAGCCCACCGCTAAAGGGGACTTCAATTGCACGACGACCGCCGGATCACTGAGAAGCGGCTCGAACGTTTTGTCCGGGAACGGATAGCTCCCGCCATCTATGGCCGCGCACTGCCTCTTGAACTGAGCAGTTGGGATGCCCCTGGAGAGCCGGTTCCAGTCTCCGAAGCACTTCGCCAGGTCTTTGAACCCCAAGAACACGGCGCTGCGTGGGGCAAGGCCTGGAGCACCAAATGGCTTCGGCTTCGTGGCGAGGTCCCGGAGGGTTGGGGAGTCGCCGATGGCACCACGGTGGAGATCGTCGTCGATCTCGGTTTCAGCATCGACACCCCCGGATTCCAGTGCGAAGGCATCGCTTGGCGGCCGGACGGCACCATCATCAAGGCCATCTCTCCGCGCAACCAACATGTCCCGTTGAAGCTTCTCGGTGGCGGACTCTCGGTGGACTTCTACGTGGAAGCCGCAGCCAATCCGGATCTCAGCCAGGGGTGGAGCTTCGCGGCAACCCCGCTCGGGGACAAGTCCACCTCCGGAGACGAGCCCCGCTACCGGCTTGGACGCATAGCCATAGCCGAACTCAACGAGGTGGTGTGGGAGCTCCACCAAGACATCTGGACCCTCAGCGGGCTGATGCACGAGCTCCCCTTCGAACTGCCGCGGCGGCATGAGATCCTTCGCGCCTTTGAGCGCATGCTGGACATCATGGACCCGGACGATGTCGCCGGGACAGCAGTCGCCGGCAGGGAGGCCCTTGCCGAGGTCTTGAGCCGGCCAGCTTACGCCTCGGCCCATGAACTCCTGGCCACCGGCCACGCACACATCGACTCAGCCTGGCTATGGCCCGTCCGTGAAACAATCCGCAAATGCGCCCGCACGTTCTCCAACGTTGTCGCCCTCATGGACGAGAACCCCGATTTCGTCTTCTCCTGCTCCTCGGCGCAGCAATTGGCGTGGATGAAGGAGTTCTATCCAGAGCTGTTCATCCGGATTCGGGAGAAGGTCAAGGCAGGGCAGTTCGTGCCGGTCGGCGGCATGTGGGTGGAATCGGACACCAACATGCCCGGCGGCGAGGCAATGGCCCGGCAATTCGTGGAGGGCAAGAGCTTTTTCCTGCAGGAGTTCGGCATTGACTGCCAGGAGGCCTGGCTGCCCGACTCCTTCGGATATTCCGGGGCCCTCCCGCAGATCGTCAAGGCCGCTGGTTCCCGGTGGTTCCTGACCCAGAAGATCTCCTGGAACCAGGTCAATAAGATGCCGCACCATACCTTCAATTGGGAGGGCATCGACGGCACGCGGCTTTTCACCCACTTCCCGCCCGTGGACACCTACAACTCCGAGCTTCACGGCCGCGAACTCGCCCATGCCCAGCGCAACTACCGGGAGCACGGCCGGGGCACCATATCGCTGGTTCCCTTCGGTTACGGCGACGGCGGTGGCGGACCCACGCGCGAAATGGTTGCCGCAGCGCACCGGACGGCGGACCTGGAAGGCTCGCCGAAGGTGCGCATGGGAACCGCAAGGGAGTTCTTCACGCAGGCCGAGGCCGAGTACCGCAATCTCCCGGTCTGGGTGGGGGAGATGTACCTCGAGCTGCACAGAGGAACATACACGAGCCAAGCCAACACCAAACAGGGGAACCGCCGCTCGGAACACCTGCTGCGCGAGGCCGAGCTTTGGTGCTCGACGGCGGCAGTACGGACTGCAGGTTCGTTCACCTATCCCGCGGCGGACCTCAAGCGATTGTGGCGACTTGTACTGCTGCAGCAGTTCCACGACATCCTGCCGGGCAGTTCCATCGCGTGGGTCCACCAGGATGCGGAGCGGAACTATGCCGCGATCGCCCGGGAGCTGGAAGGCATCATTGCGGGTGCCGCGTCGGCCCTCCTCGGCGAGGGGGACACCATGTTCCTGCTCAATGCGGCCCCGCATGAGCGCACTGGTGTTCCAGCTCTAGCCGCTGCGGAAGCGGTCCACCCGGATAGTCCGGTTAATGTCGCAGAACGCGCCGGCGGCTATGTTTTGGACAACGGCATCGTCCGCGCGGTGCTGGACGCCAACGGATTGCTGACCTCCCTCTCGGATTACGCAACCGGCCGCGAAGCCATTGCGCCCGGGATGTTCGGCAACCACCTTGAGCTCCACCGGGACACCCCCAACGAATGGGATGCCTGGGACATCGACGAGTTCTACCGCCGGAACGTCGTCTCGTTAGTCGAGGCGCGATCGGTGACGCTGGAAAGCGCAGGCTGGGACGCCGTCGTCGTGGTGGAGCGGACTGTGGGCTCCTCCACCATCACGCAGCGCATCTCCCTCGAAGCGGGCGCGGAGTCCCTCGGCATTTCCACCGCGGTGGACTGGCAGGAACACGAGAAACTGCTCAAGATCGGTTTTCCGCTGGATGTCCGTGCTGACCGTTCCGCCTCCGAGACCCAGTTCGGGCACGTATTCCGGGCGACGCACACCAACACGTCCTGGGAAGCTGCCAAGTTCGAATTCTGCGCCCACCGCTGGATCCACGTGGCAGAGCCGGGTTACGGCGTCGCCATCTCCAACGCGTCAAGCTACGGGCACGACGTCACCAGGAGCATCCGCGACGACGGCGGAACCACCACCAACGTCCGTGTGTCACTGCTGCGGGCGCCCAAGTTCCCGGACCCCCAGGCCGACCTTGGTGTGCACGTCCTGGATCTGAGCATCCGGCCCGGCGCCAGCATCGGCGGGGCCGTGGAGGAGGGCTACCGAACCAACCTGAAACCGAGGTTGCTGGCAGGGGCGAACCCCGTGGAGCCGCTCTTCACGGTGTTCAACCAGGCGCTGGTCATCGAAGCCGTCAAGCTTGCCGAGGACGGCTCTGGAGATGTGATCGTGCGGCTTTACGAATCGCTTGGAGAGCGCTCCACGGGCCTCATCACGGCGAACTTCGATTCCAGGATGGTGCAATCAGTGGACCTCCTGGAGCGCCCCGTTGAGGCTCCCGGAGTGACGCCCGGAGCCGGTGCCGCCGAATTGACCCTGCGCCCGTTCCAGTTGGTGACCTTGCGATTCAGCCGCTAGGCCGTCGCGAGCCAGTTGGGGGGTCAGACGTCGTGCTGGAGGCGTTTGACGAACTGCTTGGTGCGTTCCTCCCGCGGCTCCCGCAAGACCTCCGCGGCGGGTCCTCGCTCGACCACCACGCCGCCGTCCATGAAGATGACTTCGTCGGCAACCTGGCGGGCGAAGGCGAGCTCGTGCGTCACGATCACCATGGTCCACCCTTCGTCGGCAAGTTCCTTGATGACGCCGAGCACTTCACCCACGAGTTCCGGGTCCAGGGCAGAGGTGGGCTCGTCAAAGAGCAGCAGTTGGGGTTTGAGGGCCAAGGCACGCACGATTCCCACGCGTTGTTGCTGGCCGCCTGACAGCTCGAAGGGGTACGCGTCCCGTTTGTCTGCTAGGCCTACCCGGGCGAGGAGCCGCTCGGCCTCTGCCACGACTTCAGCCCGGGGCCGTTTCTGGACTTGGAGTGGTCCTTCGATGATGTTCTTGAGCACCGTCATGTGCGGGAACAGGTTGTAGTGCTGGAACACCATGGCACTGCGGTCCCGGAGGGCGGCGATCTCCCGTTTGCCCACTGTGCTGGCGAAATCGAGGGTCAGTCCTGCGCCGGACCCCCTGACCGTACCGGCGTCGGCGTCCCCGAAGGTGACCGTGCCGGCGTCGGGCACTTCGAGGCCGTTGAGCGAGCGCAGGACCGTTGTCTTTCCCGAACCCGAGGGCCCGATCAAGGCGACCACTTGTCCACGGCGGACATCGATGTCGATGCCGCGCAGCACCTTGTTGCTGCCGAAGGCTTTGGCCAGGTCCCGCGCGGACAACACCAGCGCGGAGTTCCCGTGGGGGGCGTTGCTGGGCTCAGTGGGCGACATAACGGTCCAATCTGCGCTCCAGGGCGGATTGGCCCGTGGAGAGGACGAGGCAAATGACCCAGTAGACCAAGGCGGATTCGAGGTACAGGATCATGAATTCCTGGCTGAACGCGGCGATCTGCTGGGCGTTGCGGAAAAGCTCGGTGACCAGGATGAGTGAAGCCAGCGAGGTGTCCTTCACAAGGGAGATGAACGTGTTGGAGAGCGGAGGCACCGATACCCTGGCCGCTTGCGGGAGGATGATCCGCACGAGCGTCTGTGGGCGCGACATTCCGATGGTGTGCCCGGCCTCCCACTGGCCCTTGGGCACCGACAGGATCGCGGCGCGGATGACCTCGGCCGCGTAGCCGCCTACATTGAGCGAAAACGCGATGATGGCGCTCGGCCACGGCTCCAGCTTCACGCCGATGCTCGGGAGGCCATAGAAGATCACGAACAACTGCACCAGGAGGGGAGTCCCGCGGATCACGGAGACGTAGAAGCGCGCGACGCCGGAGAGCAGCCTGTTGGGGCTCAGGCGCAAGAGGGCGACAAGCAGCGCCAACGCCAGGCCAAACGCGAACGAGGCCAGGGTCAAGGGGATGGTTCCTGTGACGGCGCCGCCGATGATTGGCCCGAAGGAACTCCAGACGAGGTCCCAGTTGAAGGTCATCTTTTTGGCCGCCGGCTACTTGGTAACGTCTGCGCCGAAGTATTTCTGGGAGATCTTGGCGAGGGTGCCGTCGGCTCGAAGGTCCGTGAGCGCTTTGTCCACTGCGGCCTTGAGTTCGGTGGATCCCTTGCGGAAGACCATGGCGCTCTGCGTCTTGTCGGTGGTTTCTGCGGCGATCTTCAAGCCGGAGTCCGGGGTGCTCTTGGCGTAGTCGAGGTAGGTCAGCTTGTCGTTGACGGTTGCGTCGACGCGGCCTTGGCGCACGAGTGTGGCGGCCTGCGCCCAGCCTTCGACGGACTGGACGTTTGCGCCTGCGTCAACTGCCATCTTGTAGAAGTTGCTGGTCAGCGACTGGGCGGTGGTCTTGCCTTTGAGATCGGCGAAGCTGTTGATGGAGTTGTTGTCGGACTTGGTCACGACGACGCCATTGGAGATCGTGTAAGGCGCCGAGAAGTCATACTTGGCCGTGCGCTCAGGGTTGATGGAAATCTGGTTGGCAATAGTGTCGAAGCGCTTGGAATCCAGGCCCGCGAAGATGCCATCGAACTGGGTTTCCTGGAAGGTCGCCTTTACCCCGAGCTTGGCGGCCACGGCCTGGGCGATTTCGACGTCGAAGCCCGTGAGGGGTCCGGCCCCGTTCTCATGGAAGCTGAACGGCCGGTACGTGCCTTCTGTGGCGATGATGATCTCGCCCTTGGACTTGATGGCCGACAGCGAGGTGTCTCCACCCGACGTCGACGACGGCGAGGAGCCGCCGCCGCAAGCGGTCAGTGCCAGCGCGACGGCGGCAAGGGTTGCGGACAGTGCTGTGCGGCGGGTAAGCAGGCTCTTCATGAAAGCCATCTTAGTCACGGGACCGTACTGGGTTGCTTCGGGCGGTGTTGCGGCGTACACGGGAGGACGCTTAAAAAGGCTGAGTGGGGGCGGTCCCCAACAGCCCGCCACCACTCATCCCCCCAAAAGTGCTTCCGCACGCGCCACGAACCTTGGAAACCCGTTCATTGATTCAAAGGTCAGGCTGCGTCGCCTTCACACATTCATAATTATGGCACGATATAATGGATTTATGAAAGAGGTTACGCGGTATGTTTTTACGTTACCGTGCGGCGAGTCCGGCTTGCAACGATTTTGGACAGCCAGATGCCTCCCAAGCCAAGCGCGGTCGCCAGGGCGGCAGAGTAGTTGATGAGGGGCCGCAACCACGTGTTGGATAGCGGGATGAGCGGAAAGACCTGCGAAACGATCAGCAACCCAAGTCCCAGGAGCAATGTCGCGGAGGCGGCCCGGAGCAAAACGGGACCCGAACCTCGAATGGATCGCCAGATCCCCGGGATGAGGCATACGGCAACGTAGCCCGGGTAGAACCTGCCCAAAGCCGCGTAGACCTCGAGGGACGGACCCTGATCCAGTCCGGCCAGGCCCACGGTGGAGCCCGAGGTGTCCATCGAGAAGAAGAAGAAGGCCGTGAGGACCGCTGTTGCTCCCAAAACGGCCAAGCCAACGGGGCCACGGATGGCTCGTTCGCCGCCGGGTGAAGCAAAGGCCCTCGCCACCTTGATGCCCATGAGCAGGAACGTTCCGTACAGCATGAACCGAAGCAGTAGGTTACAGAAGTTGAAGTTGCCCAGCCACGCGTCGATCAACAAATAAGGACCCTCGATGCTCAGTAGGATGTCGAGGGAAATCAGTGCGAACAGGACGAACATCATCCGGTTCTCGCCCCGTACGGCGCTGGGAATGCGAATGGCCGTCAAAACGAGGCAAATGGAGAGCGTGGCCCATGCCAACACGGTGGTCATCCCAGGTTCTCCCAGATTCTGTTCGTGTGGTCGAGCTCATGCTCATGGCGGCGCAGGGCCTTGCCGAGGGCCTGCAGTCGCTCTCCGGCCAAAAGTGCCAGTTCGCCTTCGGTCATCCGGTCCAGGGCGTCCCTCCGCGCCCCGGGGGGCCATCCCGCCTCCGCTTCGGTGACGAGACCGCTGGCCACGAGGCCTCCGGCCGGTCCGACGCCGGCCGCCCGGGACGTTGCCAAGGCCAGTTCCGGGGGTAACCGGTTGGCTGTCAGATGCGCGGAGAAGTTCTGCGGTGCGATCCCGGTGGCGCCGCTCACCCGGTGCCGCAGTTCGCCGTCGTCGATCGCGTCCACCCAGTTCCTGACTGAACTCGGGTGTGGGGTCTCCGCAAGGACCAAGGGCGGGACGGCGTCCCGGGGGTCCGAGCGCTCGACGACTGCACGCAGCAGATCCATGGTGGAGACCTGGCTGAGGAGTTCCGCATCAGTGGGGGGAACCGGGGTCCCGCGAAGCGCCGCGTAGGCCTCGAATTGTGCCAATGCGTCGAAGGGGTTCATGTCGAAGGCCCGGCTGATGCTCACGAGCGAACTCTCGGCCACCTTGCCCCGGACCAATTGCTGGGCCAGCGTGGTGCGTTTCACTCCCGAAGAGCGGCAGACATCGGCCGTGCTGGTGTTCGGGGCGATCCCGTGCAGCCAGCGTTGGAACGCCTTGGAGGGGAGGGACATGAACCACTTTCTGATAGACGGCCCGCAGGAGGTTCCTGGAAGACCGTACCTGCGAGGACTGCGAGGTCGATTTTACGATGCGCGCACATTGAATTATGCTTGATTCTCGAACCCGCTGGTCCGCACACCCCCCAAGTACGGACCAGCGGGTTCTTCCATGCCCCGGTCTTTCCGCTCGGTGGCACTTTCCGCTCAAGGGCGGAGCAGTGAGAGGATAGACCAATGACTGCAACGCTTGTCGCCAAAGAGCTCTCCGGCGGCCACGGTCACCGCACCTTGTTCTCGAAGCTCTCCCTCACTGTCGCGCCAGGAGACGTCGTGGGTGTCGTCGGCGCCAACGGCGCCGGGAAATCCACCCTGCTGCGCATCCTCGCAGGAGCTGACCGCCCCCAAGAGGGCTCGGTCAGCCTCGCTCCCAACGACGCTTTTGTCGGTTGGCTGCCCCAGGAACACGAACGCACCCCCGGCGAAACCGTGGCCGCCTACATTGCGCGCCGCACGGGTTGCGCCCAGGCCACGGCCGAGATGGAAGCCGGCGCCGAGGGGCTCGCGGCCGGGACCCCGGATGCCGACGACGCGTATTCCTTGGCTTTTGACCGCTGGATGGCATCGGGTGCCGCGGACCTGGAGGACCGGATCCCCGCGGTCTTGGCGGAACTCGGCCTGGAATCCGGTCCGGATGCGCTCATGACGGGCCTGTCCGGTGGGCAGGCCGCGCGCGTTGCCTTGGCGGCGCTCCTGCTGAGCCGCTTCGACGTCGTGCTCCTCGACGAACCCACCAATGACCTGGACCTCGACGGACTCGCCCGGCTTGAATCTTTCGTCCAGGGTCTTCGCGGTGGCGCCGTATTGGTCTCGCATGACCGGGAGTTCCTGGCACGCTGCATCACCAAGGTGCTGGAACTGGACCTGGCCCAGAACAGCGTGGCGGTCTACGACGGCGGTTACGATTCCTTCCTCGAGGAGCGGGCGGTCGCAAAACGGCACGCCCGCGAACGCTACGAGGAATTCGCCAACACCAAGGCTGATCTCGTGTCCCGTGCCCGGACGCAGCGCGAATGGAGCTCACAGGGCGTCCGCAACGCCATGAAGAAGAGCCCGGACAACGACAAAATCCGCCGGGCTGCGAGCGTGGAGTCCTCGGAGAAGCAGGCCCAGAAAGTCCGACAGATGGAGTCGCGCATCGCCCGGCTTGACGAGGTGGAAGAGCCGCGCAAGGAATGGCAGCTGCAGTTCAGCATCGGCCAGGCTCCGCGCTCCAGCTCCGTCGTCGCAACCTTGCGCGACGTCGTGGCACATCAAGGCGACTTCACGCTGGGACCAGTCAATCTCCAGCTCAACGCCGGCGAACGCATTGGCATCACCGGACCCAACGGCGCAGGAAAGTCCACCCTCCTTCGCCTGCTGCTGGGGCTTCAACAGCCCGACGCCGGAGACGCCTCCATGGGTGCATCCGTGGCGATCGGCGAGATCGACCAAGCCCGCGGACTGCTGGCGGGGCACCTCACCCTGGCCGACGCCGTCGAATCCGTCCTGGTTGACTGGAACTCCGCGGATGTCCGCACCCTGATGGCCAAGTTCGGCCTCAAGGCGGACCACACCTCCCGGACCGTTGATTCCTTGTCTCCGGGCGAACGCACCCGCGCGGCGCTCGCGCTGCTGCAGGCCCGCGGCGTCAACCTGCTGGTCCTCGACGAACCCACCAACCATCTCGACCTGCCCGCGATCGAGCAGCTTGAGGAAGCCCTCGACGGCTACGAAGGCGCGCTCCTGCTGGTCACGCACGACCGCCGCTTGCTCGAAAACGTCCGGCTCGATTCCCGCTGGCACCTTGACAACGGCACCGTGACCGAACTGCACCACACTTCCGGAATGGGGAATCACAAGCCATGAGCATGGATGGCGTCGCCTGGCGCTCGCTCTACAACATCACCCGCGCCAAGAGCGGCTCCCAGCCGTTTTCGCGGGAAACCATCAAGCGCGTACTCGCTTTCGCGAAACCGTACCGCAACAAGCTGATTGCCTTCGTACTGGCCTCCATCGCCGGCGCATTCCTTGCGGTGGCCACCCCGGTGCTGGCCGGCAAGGTGGTGAACGCGCTCATCGCCAAGGCAGGCGTGGAGGTTGTGATCGGGCTGGCCGCGCTCATCGCTGCCGTGGCCGTGGCCGACGCGGGGGTGGGGTTGCTGACCCGGTGGCTGTCTTCCGTGATCGGCGAAGGCGTGATCGTTGACCTGCGGACGCGGGTGTTCGACCATGTGCAGCGCATGCCCATCGCATTCTTCACCCGGACCCGCACAGGAGCCCTCGTCAGCCGGCTCAACAACGACGTCATCGGAGCCCAATCGGCGTTCGCCGGCACGCTCTCCGGAGTGGTCAGCAACGTCGTGTCCTTGGTCCTGACCCTCGTGGTCATGCTCAACACGTCCTGGCTCGTCACGGTCCTGGCGATGGTGCTTCTGCCGATCTTCCTCATCCCCGCACGCCGCATGGGGTCCAAGCTGGCCGACCTCCGGCGTGAAGCCGCGTCCCACAACGCGGCCATGGGAACCCAAATGACAGAGCGTTTCTCCGCACCCGGCGCCACGCTCGTCAAACTGTTCGGCCGCCCGGATGAAGAGTCCGCCGAGTTCGCCCTGCGCGCCGGCCGTGTGCGGGACATCGGTGTCCGCACCGCCATGTTGCAGTTCACGTTCATCACCGCACTGACACTCGTTTCCGCACTGGCCCTTTCGCTCGTTTACGGACTGGGCGGTTGGCTTGCGCTGAGCGGGCAGCTGGCAGCGGGCGACGTCGTCGTGCTGGCGCTGCTGCTCACCCGCCTCTATGCGCCGCTCACCGCGTTGTCGAGTGCCCACGTTGAGGTCATGAGCGCGCTGGTCAGCTTCGAGCGGGTCTTCGAGATCCTGGACCTTAAGCCGCTCATCCAGGAGAAGCCCGACGCCGTCGCCGTGCCTTCGGGACCTGTTGCCGTAGAGTTCGACGACGTCCGCTTCGGCTATCCGTCCGCGGAGAAGGTGTCCCTTGCGTCGCTGGAGGAAGTGGCGACGCTTGATACCCGCGGCGGCGAAGAGGTCCTGCACGGAATCAGCTTCCGCGTGGAGCCCGGGCAAACCGTGGCGCTCGTGGGGTCCTCGGGCGCGGGCAAGTCAACCGTGGCCCAGCTGCTGTCCCGACTGTACGACGTCGACTCCGGGGCCGTGCGATTGGGCGGGCACGGGCGAGGTACCGGCCTGGATGTCCGGGACGCAACGTTCGACTCCCTGAGGGCGACCCTTGGCATGGTCACCCAGGATGG
Source organism: Arthrobacter gyeryongensis (assembly GCF_039543785.1). Lineage (NCBI taxonomy): Bacteria > Bacillati > Actinomycetota > Actinomycetes > Micrococcales > Micrococcaceae > Arthrobacter > Arthrobacter gyeryongensis. The sequence continues at coordinate 36,496 of NZ_BAABKK010000032.1, read as the reverse complement.
CCACCTCTTCCATGAAAGCATCGCCTCCAACTTGCGGTTGGCCCGGCCAGGAGCGACGGACGAGGAAATGTGGGACGTGCTTCGGCGCGCCCGGCTCGAAGCGATGGTCCGCTCCTTGCCGGATGGCCTGGAGACCGTGGTGGGGGAGCGCGGCTACCGCCTTTCCGGTGGGGAACGCCAGCGGCTCACCATCGCACGCCTCCTCATCGCCCAACCGAGGGTCGTCATCCTCGACGAAGCCACGGCGGCGCTGGATTCCACGAACGAAGCCGCCGTCCAGGCGGCCTTGGGCGAGGCACTCGAGGGACGCACCGCCGTCGTGATCGCCCACCGCCTCTCCACCATCCGGGCGGCCGATGTCATCCTGGTGGTTGAGGACGGATCGATCGTTGAGCGCGGCACGCATGCAGAGCTCCTCGCCGCGGACGGTCGCTACGCCGAGCTGTACAACACCCAGTTCGCGGAGGCGACGGCTGTGGCACAGGAAGCTGTTCCGGAGCTGTAGGCGCGGTGCCGCTCAGCTCCGGGTGTGTTGGCGAACTTCCGGCGCAACTTCCACGCGGTTGCGGCCGGCGGACTTGGCGGTGTACAACGCCATGTCGGCTTCCTTGAGGAGCCGTTCGCTGCTGACCCGGTGGTCGGGGACAAAGGCCGAGAGGCCGGCGCTCAGGGTCAGGGTGCCCGAGGGGTTCCCTGAATGCGCGATGCCCAGGTCCCGCACGGCCTCCAGCGCGCGTGCGAGCCTTGCCTCTGCGCCGGATACCGTCTGGCCGGGCAGCAGGAAGAGGAATTCTTCCCCGCCGAATCGGTAGATTCCATCGCTTTCGCGCCCTTGGGCGGCAAGGGAGGCCGCGACCGACTGCAAGGCCAGGTCACCGGCCTGGTGGCCGTAAAGATCGTTGTATCTCTTGAAATTGTCCACGTCGCAGATCGCCAGGCTGTAGTCGGTGCCGTACCGGGCGCTTGCGTGGTGCAGCTGTTCCAGGTCCTCCGAGAGCTTCAGCCGATTGTGGAGCTTCGTCAGGGGATCGGTGCGCGCTTGCTCCGCGAGCGCGGCACGGTAGCGGGCCAGATCCGTATGCAGCGAAGTCACCCTTTGTGCCACCAACAGCCGGGTATGCAGGGCGAACGGGTCAAGCGGCTTGGCCACGTAGTCATCAGCGCCGGCCTGCATGCCGGCGACTACGTCTTCCCGTGAATCCTTCGAGGTGACAAGGACAAGGTAGGTGTAGGAGTCTTCTTCGGCGCTGCGGATGGCGCGGCACAGCTCCAGTCCGTTGAGCCCGGGCATCATCAGGTCAGTCACGACGACTTGCGGACGGTGTTGCCTGTACAGCTCCCAGGCGGAGCTGCCGTCCGCGGCCACGATGCATTCATGGCCGGACTGCTCCACCGCCGCCTTCGCCACGAGGCGAGAACCGAAATCGTCGTCCGCCACCAGGACCTTCACGAGGCCACCGATAGTGCGTGGTCCAAGGCTTTGTCAACGAGGGCAAGTTCGGCTTCGAGGGCAGCCAGGAGCGCGGGATCGACAGTCTTGCCGCTTGATGAGCTGCGTTCCAATTCCTCGCACATCCCGGCCGCGCGGGCGGCTCCGATGTTGGCTGCGGCGCCTTTCAATTTGTGGGTCACTTGCCTGAAAGCCTCTCCGCTTCCGGTGTCCAAAGCCTGGCGGAGTGCTTGCAGGCTAGGTTGAATGTCTTGTCTGAAGGCTTGGGCCGCGGCAGGCAACAATCCCAGTCCGTCTGACGGGCCGAGATCACGCAACGTTTCCAGCCTCGCGGGGTCGAGGGCGGGCCCGGTATTTTCCTTCGAAGTTCCGGGTATCCATCGCGAGAGAACCCGTTCCAATTTGTCCACGCCCACCGGTTTGGTCAAATAGTCGTCCATGCCGGCCGCGAGGCAGCGCTCACGGTCCTCATCCAGGGCGCCTGCGGTCATGGCAATGACGGGGAGCCGCTTGCGGCCATCGTTCCGTGCCCGGATGGCCTTGGTGGCCTCGAATCCGTCCATGACGGGCATATGGCAGTCCATCAGGACCGCGGCGTACTCGGTGGCTGCAGTAGCGGCAACTGCTTCGCTGCCGTCGGCTACGACGTCGGCCTCGTACCCGAGCTTCGCCACCATGCTGCGGGCTACGAGCTGGTTGACCTCGTTGTCCTCGACGACCAAAATCCGGCCGCGCGAAGGCTGGCTGATGGTCACCGGGATTGCTGGAGAAACCGCGGGAACCGCGAGCGGGCGCGCCGCCACGAGACGCATGAGGCGGTCGTAGAACTCGGAGCTCCGCACGGGCTTCGTCAACCATTCCTGGACCCCGGCGGCCACGAGTTCGGCTTTGTCCACATTCATCGTGGAGGTCAGCATGATGATCCGCGTGGACTCGAGCGCGGCGTCGGTGCTCAGCTGGTGTGCCAGCTCCAAGCCGTTCATGTCCGGCATGCACATGTCCAGCACGGCAATGTCGAAGGGACGTCCGGCGGCGGCCTCTTCGCGGCAACGATCCAAGCCCTGTTGGGCGTCGCCGACAGCCTCCGGATTCATCCGCCAGCCCGACAATTGTGCCTGGAGCACCAGCCTGTTGGTCGAGTTGTCATCCACTACCAGGACCCGGAGCCCCGTGAGCTGGTCGGGCGAGATCGACGGCGGAGTTGCGGCGGGTCCGCTCACCGCCAGGGGAAGGGTGGCCCAGAAGGTGCTGCCGTTGCCCAAGGAGCTGTCCACCCCGATCTCGCCGCCCATCACCTCGGTAAGCCTCCGCGAGATCGCCAATCCAAGGCCGGTTCCGCCGTACCGCCGGGTGGTGGAGGCGTCGGCCTGGGAGAACGACTCGAAAAGCCTGTGGTGATCTGCCGCCTCGATCCCGATCCCGGTGTCCCGGACCTCGAAGCGTACCCGTACGTTCGCGGATTCCTGATCCACGACCTTCACGCTGATGACCACCTCTCCGGAAGGCGTGAACTTCACGGCGTTCGACGCGAGGTTGAGGAGAATCTGCCTGATGCGGCCGGCGTCGCCCATCAGCATCGCCGGAACCTCCGGCCGGCAGTACGCGATCAGCTCGAGGCCTTTGGCCTGTGCGGCTTCGGCGAGGAGGACTGCGAGTTCCTCCACCAGGGTGCGTGGATTGAAGGGCGCGGGGTCAAGATCGACCTTGCCGGCTTCGAGTTTCGAGAAGTCAAGAATGTCATTGATCAAGGTCAGCAGGGCTTCGCCCGCGCCCTTGACGCCCTCGGCATATTGGCGCTGGGTTTCCTCCAAGGGGGTGTCCAGCAACAATCCGGTCAGCCCGATCACGCCGTTCATCGGTGTGCGGATCTCATGGCTCATTGTCGCGAGGAACTCGGACTTCAAGCGGCTGGCTTCCTCGGCGGCTTCCCGGGCTGTCACCAACTCGGCCTGGGCGATCCTGCGTTCGGTGATGTCCTGGGCGATCGTGGCGACTCCATGGATGCCGCCGGTGCCGCGGATCGGGGACATTGTCAGCGATACCGGAACGATGGAACCGTCGATGCGAACCCGCGCTGTTTCGTAGCTGTGGGTTTCGCCACCGGCCCTGATGGCCGCCAGGAGCTCCTTTTCCTCGTCCTGAAGTTCAGCGGGAATGATGAAGGACACATGCCTGCCGATTGCCTCCGCGGCGCCGTACCCGTAGATCCGTTCGGCTCCGGGATTCCAGCTGGTGATGACACCGTCAAGGGTCTTTCCCACGATGGCATCCGCCGAGGAGTTGACGATCGCCCCGAGGCCTTCGAGCTCCGCCGTGCGCTGGGCAACCTTGGATTCGAGATCCCGCGTCAGGTTGATGTTCTCCAGGATCATGAGGATCTGGCGCGTGACGGCGAGTGCCAACACGGTGAGTCCCACGGTCTGGAGGAAGGGGTCGCCGGGGCGCCCGACGCGTATGGGCGCCACCATGACGGCACCGAAGACGGGAACATAGGGGAGGAGTTCCAAGGCGAGGGTGTAGAGGCGCTGCTCCGTCCGGGGACGCGGGGCGTAGGGGACCAGCGGGGCGAGGGCGATCAGAAGGAACGCCGCGATCCAGCCGGCGGCCAGGGGAGTTCCGGTGAGCCCCGTCACGCCGTCCGAGGTCAGGTCCACGTAGGTACTGTCCGTGATCGCCAGGACGAGGAGCCCACCGCCCAGGCAGACCCACCTGAGGCGCTCCCCGGGTGCCCTCCGCATGGTGAGCATGAGGACAATGGAGACCATCACGATATCGGCAACCGGATAAGCGAGGCCGGTGAGATGGACGAGGATGTCCTGCCCTTCGGCCTTGTACATGGATCCGAGCACGGTGGCCCAGCTCATGAAAAGGACGGCGGAGGCGATCACTGCCGCATCCAAGAGCCCGCGCAGGAAAGCAACCCTGGAAACCCGGGGACGAGGGAACAAATAGAGAGCGATCGCGGCCGGGATCGAATAGCCGACGAAAGCGGCGTCGGCTATGGACGGGTAAGGGTAGTTATGGTCCAGCGTGAGCCCATAGAAGGTCCAGATTGATTGGCCGGTTGTCCACACGAGCGTGGCCAGGGCCATGACCCACCAAGCGTGGGAGCTTTCGTCTTTGCGCCGTGCTGCCCTGGCACAACTAAGCGTGGCGAGCAGCGCGGCGGCGAGGATCGCGAGATCCCCGACGGACTGCGCCGCAGACGTCCCTTGGTTTGCGCCGAGGATCATCGCCAGGATGACCACGGCCACCGCGGTGGCGGCGACCGTCCAGGCCGAGGCGGGCTTTCGCAAGGTGTGGCCGCTCATGCCGACTCGCGGGTTGCAACGGCAGGGACCCCGGCGGGAAAGCCGGGCAGGACATCATCGGGGGTATGGAACAGCCAGAGTGCGAGCCTGCGATACGCTTCCCAGTCCCGGTCGCGAACCCGTAGCGACGCCGTGTACTCTCCCTTCGAACTCGACCAGACCCGGACGATATCCAGGGAAATCGCTGCGGCACCCGGGAGTTCCAAGAGGACGCGGCCTGATTCCGGCAGCGCGTCCGCCCCGACCCGGACTGCGGCGCCTCCCATGGAAATGTCGAACAGTTGGCCGGGGATCCCGGCAACCGTGACAGGTACCTTGATGGTGACCCTGTGGGCGCTCCTGCGTGATGTGGCGAATTCGGCGGCCCTGATCCGGAGCGTCCCCAGCACCAAGACCACCCCGGCCAGGACCAGCCAGACGCCCGCGGCAATCGTGGAGCCCGGACTTGTCCGCCAAGGCACCCAACCCAGGACTCCGGCGGTCGCATAGAGAATAATCGCGGCCACGATGACGATCAGCACAATGAGGATCCACGGGGCCCGTCCGCGGAGTCGAAGTTCCGCAGCCCCTTTAGGGGTGACTTGAAACTCCAAAGACTTCCGGGAAACGAGCCACCAAAGGCAAGCCATCCCCACCGGAACCCGGAAAATCCGCAGGGCGAACGCCGTCGGCCAGTGGATCTGGTGGCGCATGAGTCTCTTGGCGCCCCACAAACGGACCCAGAACATGGCTGCGAAGGCAAGGGTGAACTCCACCGGCCCGGCAGTGGAGGTCTGGGCGCCCGAGACCATGACCGCCATGGGAATGATAAAGGCAATCAACGTGGCAATGCCCTCCAGCCACCATAGAGTTCCGTTGATGTATTCGTGGAAGTTTCGCCAGGTCATCCAGCTCTTGGCCGCCCAGAGGCGCTCGTAAGTCAGGATCTGCATCGCGCCCATGCCCCAGCGTCGGCGCTGCAGCAGGTATTGATCCGCGGTCGCCGGGGCCAGCCCCACAGCCAGGGTCTGGTGGTGGTAGACGGTCTTCCATCCGAGGCGGATGAGCTTGAGGGTCGTGTGCATGTCCTCGGTGATCGTTTCGGTGGCCACTCCGCCTACTTCGCGAAGGGCCTTGATCCGGAGCAGCGAGGTTGAGCCGCACCAGAACGGCCCAGCGCCGGGAACGTTGCGCGAAGGCATCAGGACGTTGAAGAACAAACCCTGTTCGCCTGAGATGCCGTCGTCGTCGAAGGCTCCAGAATTGTAGAACGCCTGCGGCCCCTGGATCAGGGCGACTTCCTCATCGGCGAACCATCCCAAGGTGGCGGTCAGGAATGTCGGCAGCGGTACGTGGTCGCAGTCCAGGACGGCGATGATGTCTATTGCGTCCTTGCCGGCCGCTTCCTCGGCGGCCATGAGCTCCAGTGCGTGGTTTATGTTGCCCGCCTTGGCATGGTCATGCTCGGTGCGGGTGACAACACGGGCGCCGAAGGATGCGCACATCTCCGCAACCCACGGGCGCCTTCCGTCATCCAGCACCCACGTTTCGTGCCTCGGCTGAAGGTCGCAGGCGGCAGCGATCGTGGGGGCGAGGACCTCAACGGGTTCGTTGTACGTGGGGATCAACACCGCGACCCTCATGCCATTGGGTGCTTCGGCAACCGGCTCCGGCGCATAACAGTCGATGTTCCACAGCGTGATGGACTTCAGCACGAGCCCCGTGAGCGGAACGGCTTCAAACGTCACCAGCGTCCACGCGATGACAAGATCCCCGCCTCCAAGCGGCATGGTAAATGCGATCCGCCACGTCAGGTAGAGCAACAACGCAGCGATCGCAGCTATCCCACCGGTCCTGGCCATTCTGCGGGAACGCGGAGCCTCGGGCGCGGGAGAACCCAGTTGCGCCGCCCAGCCGGCCATTCCCGCCGTCGAGTAGGCCTTGACCTCCTTAGGAGTGTCACGGAACTGCGTCGGTTCACGGCGGACTCCCGCGCCGGACGCCCCGCCGACGTCTCCCCAGGCGCGTCGGCGCTGTTCAAGAGATTGCATGCGATCCCCCAGCTGGATCAGACAATGCAGCCTGTATCGAGTTAAAACAAACTGTGCGATCACTATAGCCAGTTCTCACCGGATTTTCATGGGAAAACAGGGAAGTTCAGGGCCCTGTCACTCGCAGTGTTGCCCCGGCGCGGGCACGCCTACTTTTTCGCGAGCAGGGGCAGGACGTGGTCCGTCAGGAGTGGAGCCAAATCGTCCGGAAGTTCAGCAGTGAGATCCAACCAGCGGATCTCTGCGATCTCGGCGGAAGGATGGGCATCCCACGTGCCCGGTGCGGTGAAGACGGTAGCCTCGATGTCCGTCGCGGCCTCGTTGGCGGCGACTGCGAGCCAGCTCCCCAAAGGCTTCAGATCGGCCGGGTCGACGTCGATTCCGACCTCCTCGGCCAGCTCACGGGATGCCGTCTCCGCCGCGGTTTCACCCGGTTCGGGCTTGCCGCCCGGGTGCATGAACTTGTCCGTGCCACGCTTTCGCACCGTCAGCAGCCGTCCGGCGTCGTCGTATACGCAGACAGCGCTGACGACTATCAGGTCCTTGGATGGACTGTTGCGGGTCATTGCTCTCTCCTTAGCCGTGATTCGAGCAGCAAATCCTTGGCCGGTCCGTGGACGTCCCAGGCGAAGCTGAAGGCATCCGGCCCGTCCCAGCGGTAGTTGACTTTGTAGTCATCGGGATCGCACCAGTGGCTGTCCTCGTTGGCGTGGTCACGGAAGCTCATGCGGTGGAATGGTTTCCCGTCCGGGAAGTAGACGTCCATTGCGGCGGGAGAGTCGGAGGGCCGCAGAAGGTATTCGCGGAAGGCCGGGCCTGTGTGGGTGGGCCAGGTCATGGTGCCGTCTTCGCGAAGGAGGAGGCCGCCGTCGGGCGTTCCTGAATAGCGCACGACGCCGGCAAACCTACCGCGGGTGCCGCTCGCCCGGTCCCACAGGGACCGTTCCACGGTCCAGCCGCCCAGCAGGTAGGCCCGCAGGTCTTGCGTCGGAGACGATTCGCGCAGCTGGTCTTTCAAGTGCCCTCGATTGGAATCGAACCAACGACACCGGCTTTAGGAGAGCCGTGCTCTATCCACTGAGCTACGAGGGCCTGTGCACGTGCTGGAAGCTCCGGGGAGCCGCTGGCCGGGCACGCATACAAGCATACAAGCTGCCGGGGCGGCCCTCGAACACCGAGGCCGGCGACACAGTCTGCCCGCAACGAGGGAGGAGCTGCGCATGGTTGCGCCGGCGCTAGGCTGGCCCGCATGAGAGAGCAGATGACGGTGGCGGCCGCCCACGGCGACCACCTCCCGGAGCTGGGCACCATCCGCTCGAACATCGGCGGCTGGGCCCAGTTGAGCGTGGTGCAGTATTTCGTTGCCGAATCGGCGGTGATCGAAGGCTGGCGGGGACCCGAACCCTACGATCGCCGGACCGGTTTCATCAGCGACCTTGGCGCGCTCAAATGCGGGATCTACGAGCACCGCGATGTCTGCTCGCCCCTGCATCTGCTCATGAATGCCTCGTTTGTGGTGCAGGGCCTGGGCATGCTTTTCGGGGCGCTGCTGCTGAGTTCGACGCTCCTGTGCATCGCGGCCCGACCCGGCGTGCGGATCCTGCAAGGTGCCACCTACCGCAAAGCGAGGCAAACCGCCGTCGCGGTCCGGGTCCTGGCGGGTATCTCCGGGCTGGGAACCGTGGTTGTTGGTTTCGTGCCGGAAGACCTTGGGTCTCCCTTCCATCTTGTGGGTGCCCTCATGTTCTTCATCGGTGGAGCATCCGCCCTGTTGCTCCTGGGACTGCTTTGGCTGCCGCATACCCCTGTGAGCTGGTTCATCGTGGCGTGCGGAACGTTGACACTGGGCGCCCTCGTGGTCGGCGGCCTGACACGGATGGATGTCCCCGAGCCTGGAACCCTGGAACGCCTGATGGCCTATCCGGTGACGATCGGATTTTCCGCTGCGGGGCTAGTGGTGGCGCAAAGGGTCCGGCAAGTACGGCGGACGGCGGCGCGGCTTGCAAAACGCTGAGTTTTCGCAGGTAGCCTCATGTCAGCGGGTGGGTAGTCTTTGCATTATCATGAGTGCACCCACCGGAATGGCGCCGGGCTGGGGGTTCCACGCAGTCTTGGCGCAGATTAGATTGACCGACACAGCAGAACATAGGACCCATGACTCATCAGCTTGTTCTGCGTCGTCCGGGACACGCAGGCGAAATATTCCCCGTAAGGGCAGCTTCCGGGTTCACGGGTTGCGCCCTTCGGGACTCTTACGGTCCGATCGTCCGACGCCGGCAGGCGACGCAGCGATGAGCGCCCAGACACTGCCCGCCCGGGATTCCACGCTCCCCGATGATGCCTTGAATACTTCCACGGAACCAGTTTTCGATGTTCCGGAACAGATCACCGTCGATTTGTCGGAAGACGGCATTGTTGAGGTCATTCTGCCGCCCAACACTGTGGTCCGTTCACCGGAAGCCCAGGCTGCCGCCGCGGCCGTCCGTGCTTTTGCGGATGGACGGCGGCTGCCGCTGCTGCTCACCGTGACCGGCGTATTGTCCGTCACGAACGACGCGCGCCTGACCTACACGAATTCCGTGGTTGTTTCGGCATGTGCCCTGCTGGGCGAGAGTCCCGTGGATCGGGTGATCGCACATTACCTCCTGCGTTCGAGGTCGGACTCAGTTCCGGCGCGGTTCTTCACTTCCGAGGCGGAAGCCCGCGACTGGTTGAGAGAGCACCACCGTGGCTCATGAGCCCCAGGACCCGCGACTCCTTGCCCTTGTCGAAGGGGTAGTCCGGATTGCGGACGGCGACCTCAGCACCAGGATCCCGGTCTCCGGCCCGCGGGACGAAGTGGCTGCTGTCATTACCGGGATCAACCTCATGGCGGACGATCTTCAAGCCATCTACCAGGAACTCGAGGAACGGGTCGAAAGCCGAACCGCCATGCTGCGCGAGGCCCAAATCGAACTCGAAAGGATGGCGCTCACTGATCCGCTGACCCAGTTGGCCAACCGCACGGCACTCGAAAGGGCGCTGAGCCATGAACTTGTCGAATCGGAGCGCGGCGAACTCCCCCCGGCCTTGCTCGTTTTGGACCTGAACTCATTCAAGGGGATCAACGACACCTTGGGGCACGGCGCAGGGGACACCGTCTTGAAGGTCACTGCCAGGCGCCTGCTCGCCGCGGTCCGCGACACGGACATGGTGGCCAGGCTAGGCGGGGACGAATTTGCCGTCATGCTGCCCAAATCCAATGCGGCGCATGCACGCGGGGTTGCCAAGCGGATCCTTCGAGCCGTGGGGGAGAGCATCGACATCGGTGAAGTCCGGATCATCTGTGGAACCAGCATCGGGCTCCGGGTCGCCGAGCCAGGACAGTCCGTGGACGACCTCGTGATGGAAGCCGATACCGCCATGTATGCGGCAAAGGCGGAGCAGGGGAGCAGCGTCAGGGTTTTCGAACCGGCTTTGTTGTACGCGCGCCGGCTCCAAGGACTCATGATCTCGGAACTTCGTGAAGCCATCCGGACAGATCAGCTGATTCTCCATTTCCAGCCTGTTGTCGAGTTGGCCTCGGGCCGGATCGAGGGCGCAGAAGCTTTGGTGCGGTGGAACCACCCCGAGAGGGGATTGTTGATGCCGGATGCGTTCATCCCCCTGGCCGAGGAAACCGGCATCATCATCGATCTCGGCTATTGGGTTCTTCGGCGGGCAATGCAGCAATTGCGCGCGTGGCAGGACGGCCCGGGCGTGGATGAAGATTTCAGCATGCGAGTCAATATCTCGACAACCGAACTGCAAAGCCTGGACTTGATCGAGCATGTGCGGGAAGTGCTCGCCGAAACCGGAGTGGAGGCATCCAAGCTGGTCATCGAGTTGACGGAATCGATGGCGGTGAACGGCAGCGACATCGACAGATACTCTCTGACCGGGCTCCGGCGTCTCGGTATCCGTTTGGAAATCGACGACTTCGGCACCGGTTATTCGTCCATTAGCTACCTGCGCAGCCTTCCCGTCAACGTGGTCAAGATCGACCGCTCCCTCATCCAGGGCCTGGGCAAGGACGACAAGGAACGGAACTTTGTGGCGGCCGTTCTCCAGCTCATTCATGCGTGCGGAATGCAGGCTGTTGCCGAGGGCATCGAAACGGCAGAGCAGGCGGCTGAGCTTGCTCGACTGGGCTGCGCCAGTGGCCAGGGGTACTACTTTGGCCGGCCCATGGCAGCGGATAAATTCGCGGAACTGTTGCGAGGCACGTGAGCATGCCTCTTCCCGGTAATGGAAGACAGGTAACGGAAAGGCACCGGACCTTAGGTCCGGTGCCTTTCAGTTGTAGCTAGTCGGACGGGGTGGAGTTCGGCCACCAGCCGATGGCCTGGGGTGAACCCTGGGTGGCGGCGTTGGGCCACCAGCCGATGGCCTCAGGCGAACCCTGGGTGGCGGCGTTGGGCCACCAGCCGATGGCCTGGGCTGAATCCTGTGCGAAGTTCGGCCACCAGCCAATGGCTATGGACGAATCCTGCGAGGGGCTCTGGCTGCTGGCGGACACCGCTGCCGAGCCGGTAATTCCTGCGAGCAAGATTGCTGCTGCCGCGAGGAGCGCGGCGAGAGTTCTTTTCATGCGAAAGCTCCTGATGTTTTGTGACTGAAGCGACTGGAGTGAACGAAGTGAAGCACGCTCATTATAAGAGTAACGACACGCCGTGTCATCAATGCATTGTCCATATCTCTCAAAATCGTGCTAATTGCCGGACCGCGTTTTGGCGAAGTGTCTCAGGGACATAATGGAGCTATGCGAGAAAAGAAGGTTGCGCCGTCATACGCTGCCGTGGAGCTTGAGGCGAGGGGACACAGGGCCAGCCACGAGTTCACCAAGGCTGCCGATGGCGCGCGTTCGGCCGCCGACATTGCCCGCGGCGAGGGTGATTCCACGGGGTGGTGGAACATGACTTTCCTTCAAGCCGAGAACCTTCTCGACGCCGGTGACTTCGCTGAGTGCACGGCCCTGGCGAGATCCCTTTCCGAGGCATCGTTGGCTGTAGGCTCGCCCCAGCACAAGGCCCGGGCACTCATTTTGATGGCAAACTCCCTGCGGAGCGAAGGACTTTTGGAGCTGGCGACGGCGGCCGCGGCGTCGGCCGTCGGCCTGGTCGATGATGACGCGGACATGGAAATTGACGTCCACGCACGGCAGGCACTGATCGCGGCGTTTGGCGAGTCAGGAAAACTCGAGGAGGCATGGGAGGAGTGCCTGTCCCTCTCGGAAAGAATCTCCGATGAAATGGATGACCAGTTGGCCGGCAAGGCGTACTGGGTCATTGGCAATGTGGCGTTCCTTTGCGACAAGGTAGCTGAGGGCCTCCAGTACCACGAGCTCGCCGCGGAAACCTTTTCCCCTTCCCGGAACCTTGATGTCTGGGCCAAGTTCAACAAGGCGTCGGCGGCGATGAGGCTGGCGGCGGAAGTGGCAGATGCCGCCACACTGCGGTGCATTGAGCGTGCCGAACTTGCCACGGACGTCGTCGGGGGCAGCGAAGAGGAGATTCTCCTGCTTCGCCTCAACCGCGCTCATTGGAACTACCTGGCAGGAGACGCCAAGGCGGCACTTGAGCTGCTGGACGAAATCAGTGGCAGTGCCGACCAGTTGCCTTCGCAGATCGCCGGAGAGATATTCCTTTTGCTGGCGCGCGCCCAAGCCGATACCGGGAGCACTCAGGCGGCGAAGGAAAGCTTGATCGAAGCGGCCGATCGCTTCGACAAAGCCGGTGCGCACCAGCGTGCCCTCCAAGCGCGGGAGATGCTCGCTCCGGGGCCCGATTCGGAAGACTGATTCTGATCTGGAGTCGCGCCTAAAGGGCGTTGGCCCAGTCAGGCGCTCTTCTTGGAACGCCGCCGGCCAAGTAACACAGCCGCGCCGCCAGCCAAGAGGCTCAGCAGGAACAGTACCCAGCCCACAACGGTGAGCGTGGAAGCCAAAGCCACCTGGCCGGCGTCGGGCGTTGCAGATCCGAGCGCAGCGTCAACCGCCACGTTGCTCCACAAACGGACCACTGCGAACAGCAGCGGAGCTGCCCACAGGGCCCGGCGCAGTGCCTTTCCGGCCACATTGGTGCCGATGAGCAGAAGCCAGGTGAAGCCGAAGATCAGCGGAAACAGGGTTCCGGCGGTTTTGTGGATGTAGCTGAGCTGTCCGCGGGCGTCGTCCGTCATGGCGCCATGCAATTGATGGACGTAGTCGGTAGAGAACCCGCCGATGAGGGAATCGGGCATGGACATACCGCCGGACAACTGGGTCATCTGGTTCAGGGTCAGCAGATGCACGTACCAGAACAGGAAAAGGCTGGCCACAACCCCGGCAATCACGATGAGGCGCCCGTTGTTCTGCGCCTTCTCCGGGGACCGCTGGGTGGTGGGATTGATCACCGACGGCAAGTGGTGCTGGGGAACAGCGGCGTTGGCGCCGTGCTTTTTGATGCGTTGGGCTGGGGTCTTGGCCATGTCATTCATTATCCCGCCACATAAGCTGGACCCATGACCACTGGCAGGCACTCCGCCACAGAACTTGATCCATCGCTCGACGACTACGAACTCGCTGCGGCCCTGGTCCGGGAAGCCGGGCAGCTTGCCCTGCTGATGCGGATGGGCGGGTTGCAAGGGGAACGGAAGACTTCCGTTTCTGACGTGGTGACCGCCGCGGACCATGCGGCTGAGGCCTACGTCCTTGAGCAACTGCGCCGTTGCCGGCCGGACGACGGCATCCTGGGTGAAGAAGGAAGCTCGGTGGCAGGAAACAGCGGCCGCACCTGGGTGATCGATCCCGTGGACGGTACCTACAATTTCCTGCACGGCTCCACCTATTGGTGCTCGGCGATCGCCTTGAAGCACGACCGTCCGGCCACACATGGGGTCGCCTCGGATGCGGACGTGATCCTCGGGGCTATCTATCAACCGGAGTTGGACAAGCTCTGGACCGGCGGCGAAGGCCACCCCGCCACCCTCAACGACGAACGGATCCCGGGGCCGTCGGGCGCTGCCCTCAGTCAACTCGGTGCCGCGACCTACATCCACCCCACCTGGCTGGCCGATCCCCGCGCCGCCATGCCCTGGCACGCTGCAGCGGTGTCCGCAGCGTCATTGCGCATGTTCGGTTCCGGCTCCTGCGATCTCGGCCGGGTGGCCGACGGCGAACTGGGCTGCTGGTTCCAGCACAGCTGCCCCGAGTGGGACTGGCTCCCCGGCAAGGCGATCGTCCGCGCGGCAGGCGGGGACACCGACGTCGTGCGCGTCAACGGCCTGGACTGGTTCCTCGCGGGAGGCCCGACGGCGGTCCGCGAGTTGCGTGCGGCGCTCACCTCGGTGCCGCAATTCGCTTGAGCATGCGCTGTCCTTGGTTGGAGGAGTGGGGCGACCTCATCCTGGGAGGCATCCGGACATTCGGTGTCAGAGCCACCGCCTAGACTGGTAAACACCATGGATATGTTGTTTGACCCGTACGCGGATGGCCCCTTCAAAGCTGCAAGCCAAGCTGCCACCAAGGCCGCTCCGGCCATGCTTTCACGCGCCGGAAGCGGCCCTGCGCAGGGTGGTAATGCGCCGGGCGGCTCTGCGCCTAGCGACTCTGCGTCAGGTGGCGGTGTGTCTTGGGGTGGCTCGCCCGGCGGTGGGCAAGACGGGGGCCACGCGGGCTTGCCGTCTGCGGAGGCATTGCTCGAAGGGTTGAACCCCCAGCAGGAGGAAGCCGTCAAACATGCCGGCAGCCCTTTGCTGATCGTCGCCGGTGCAGGGTCAGGCAAGACCCGCGTGCTGTCGAACCGCATTGCGTACCTGATAGCCACCAGGCGGGCGCACCACGGCGAGATCCTGGCCATTACCTTCACCAACAAGGCGGCCGCGGAAATGCGGGAGCGCATCGAAGCGCTGGTGGGTGCACGCGCCAAGTCGATGTGGATCTCCACGTTCCACTCCTCCTGTGTGCGCATCCTGCGCCGCGAAGCCGCCAACGTGGGACTGAACTCCAATTTCTCCATCTACGACTCCGCGGACTCCCTGCGGCTCATCACCCTCGTAGCGAAGAACTTGGACCTTGACCCCAAGAAGTTCGCCCCCAAAGCCATTCAGCACAAGATCTCGGCCCTCAAGAACGAGCTCATCGACGACGACGCGTTCGCCTCCAGTGCCAATTACAACGAACCCTTCGAACAGGCCGTGGCCGAGGTCTTCAAGGGCTACACACAGCGCTTGCGCCAGGCCAATGCCATGGACTTCGACGACCTCATCGCGCAGACCGTGTACATGTTCCGGGCCTTCCCTGCGCTCGCGGAGTCCTACCGACGTCGGTTCCGCCACGTACTCGTGGACGAATACCAGGACACCAACCACGCCCAGTACGCATTGGTCCGCGAAATAGTCGGCGAGGGTCCGCAGGCGAGCGAGCTGACCGTCGTCGGGGACTCCGACCAATCCATCTACGCCTTCCGCGGGGCGGACATCCGCAACATCGTCGAATTCGAGAAGGACTACCCGGAAGCCCGCACCATCAAGTTGGAGCAGAACTACCGCTCCACCCAGAACATCCTGAGCGCGGCGAACTCGGTTATTTCGCGCAACCCCAACCGCCCGGACAAGAAACTCTGGACGGCCGAAGGCGACGGCGAAAAGATCATCGGCTACGTGGGGGAGAACGAGCACGACGAAGCCCAGTTCATCGCCAAGGAGATCGACCGGCTCCAGGACGAGGAAGGCCTGCGTCCGGGAGACGTCGCCATCTTCTACCGCACCAACGCCCAATCCCGCTCCATTGAAGACGTCCTCGTCCGCGTCGGCCTGCCGTACAAAGTGGTGGGCGGCACCCGCTTCTACGAGCGCAAGGAAATCAAGGACGCCCTCGCGTACCTTCGCGTCCTGGTGAACCCGGACGACGACGTCAATCTGCGCCGCGTCCTCAACGAACCCAAGCGGGGAATCGGCGATCGTGCCGAAGGTGCCGTGGCGGCGCTCGCCGAACGCGAACGCACGTCGTTCATGACCGCGGCACGCAAGGCGGACCAGGCTCCCGGCATGGCCACCCGCTCCGTGAACGCGGTCCTGGGCTTCGTGAAGCTTCTGGATGACCTGGCCGAAGTGGCCTCGGGTTCCGGGGCCGCGGCAGCTTTGGAAGCTGTCCTGGAACAGACCGGTTACCTGGCCGGGCTCCGCGCCAGCACCGATCCGCAAGACGAACCCCGCGTGGAAAACCTCGCCGAACTGGTGGCGGTGGTCCGGGAATACGAGCGCGACAACCCAGAAGGCTCGCTGGGCGAATTCCTCGAGCAAGTCTCCCTCGTAGCCGACGCCGACCAGATCCCGGACGCTCCGGAGGGATCTTCCGAGGATGCTGCCGCGGCCGTGGCCGAGGCCAAGCGGATGGGCGTGGTCACGCTCATGACCCTCCACACGGCCAAGGGCTTGGAATTCCCCGTCGTCTTCCTCACTGGCATGGAACACGGGCTGTTCCCGCACCAGCGGTCCGCAACGGATCCCAAAGAACTGGCGGAGGAGCGTCGCCTGGCCTATGTGGGCCTCACCCGTGCACGGAAGCGCCTTTACGTGACCCGTTCGGAGGTCCGTAGCATGTGGGGCCAGAGCCAATACAACCCCGCCAGCCAATTCCTCGAGGAGATCCCCACCGGCCTGGTGGAGTGGAAGCGCGAAGGCACCTCCCGCCAAGTGAGCGGCTGGGGTAACGCCCCAATCGGCTCCGGGCGTTACGGCGGCTCCTTCTGGGGTGCCGGAACGTCGCGCGGCGCTGCCGCCAGCGGCACGGCGGGCTTCAACGCCGACGTGCCGGCCGCCGTCGTACGCAACCGTGTCCAGCCGCAAAAGGAAGTGGTCGCCGTCGTCGTGGGGGACAAAGTGAACCACACGAGCTTCGGCAACGGCACCGTGATCGGCATCGAAGGCGCCGGTGACAAGACCGTGGCAAAGGTGAAGTTCGACGTCGGCGAGAAACGGTTGCTGCTGCGTTACGCGCCGCTGACCAAACTGGATTCCTAGCCGCTCCCGGCGGCCTGTCGTCCCGGCATGAGGGCGGCCTGGCGCGCCGGAAAACCGCGCCATATAGCGGTTTTTCTACGGTCGATAGAACTGTGTGCTTACTCACTTAACAGGTACTGTAGAACCGGCTGGCCTCCCCGGGGGGCTAAAGTTCGAGAGGAACTTGCGCAATGTGACCGGCTGCTAGACGGCCGTTCGATGCGCACCTATCCGCAGCCGGTTTTCGCGGTCACCGTGGTTTCCGGCTGTACAGAAACTACTTCGACGTAGAAGGACACTAAACCGTGGACCTGTTTGAATATCAGGCGCGCGATATGTTCGAAGCGCACGGTGTACCCGTGCTCGCCGGCATCGTGGCGCACACTCCTGAAGAAGCAAAGGCTGCTGCCGAGAACATCGGCGGCGTGACCGTCGTCAAGGCGCAGGTAAAGGTCGGTGGCCGTGGCAAGGCCGGCGGTGTCAAGGTCGCAAAGTCCGCTGACGAAGCGCTTGAGCACGCCACCAACATCCTTGGCATGGACATCAAGGGCCACACCGTCAACAAGGTCATGATCGCCCAGGGCGCCGACATTGCTGAGGAATACTACTTCTCCGTCCTGCTGGACCGGGCCAACCGCAACTACCTGGCCATGTGCTCGGTTGAAGGCGGCATGGAAATCGAGCAGCTTGCCGTTGAGCGCCCCGAGGCACTCGCCAAGGTCGCCATCGATCCCGCCGTAGGAATCGACCAGGCCAAGGCCGACGAAATCGTTGCCGCTGCTGGTTTCTCCGAAGAACTGCGCGGCAAGGTTGCTTCCGTCATCCTGAAGCTCTGGGATGTCTTCAAGAAGGAAGACGCAACCCTTGTTGAGGTCAACCCGTTGGTCAAGACCGGCGCTGGCGATATCGTCGCCCTTGACGGCAAGGTCACGCTGGACGAGAACGCCGGCTTCCGCCACCCACACCACTCCGACCTTGAGGACAAGGACGCAGCTGACCCGCTCGAGGCCAAGGCCAAGGCGCAGGACCTCAACTACGTGAAGCTTGACGGCTCGGTCGGCATCATCGGCAACGGCGCCGGTCTCGTGATGTCAACCCTCGACGTCGTTGCTTACGCAGGCGAAAACCACGGCAACGTCAAGCCGGCCAACTTCCTGGACATCGGCGGTGGAGCCTCCGCTGAGGTCATGGCCGCCGGCCTGGACGTCATCCTCGGTGACGAGCAGGTCAAGAGCGTTTTCGTGAACGTCTTCGGTGGCATCACGGCGTGTGACGCTGTGGCAAAGGGCATCGTCGGTGCACTGGCCGAGCTTGGCGTCCATGCCAACAAGCCGTTGGTTGTCCGTCTCGATGGCAACAACGTCGAAGAGGGCCGCCGCATCCTGGCCGAGGCCAACCACCCGCTGGTTACCCTGGCAGCCACCATGGACGAGGGCGCCGACAAGGCCGCCGAACTCGCCAACTCCAAATAAGCATCGGGAAGTAAGGCGACTTAAATCATGTCTATCTACCTCAACAAGGACTCCAAGGTCATCGTCCAGGGCATCACCGGCGGCGAAGGCACCAAGCACACCTCCCTGATGCTCAAGGCCGGCACCAACATCGTCGGTGGCGTCAATGCCCGCAAGGCAGGCACCACGGTCCTGCACGGCGGCAAGGACATCACCGTCTTCGGCACCGTCAAGGAAGCCATCGCGGAGACCGGCGCCGACGTCTCGATCGTCTTCGTTCCGCCGGCATTCACCCAGTCCGCCGTGGTTGAAGCCATCGAAGCAGGCATCGGCCTTGTCGTCGTCATCACCGAAGGCGTGCCGGTCCAGGACTCTGCCGAGTTCTGGGCACTCGCCCAGGCCACGGTGGACGCTGACGGCAAGCAGATCACCCGCATCATCGGGCCGAACTGCCCCGGCATCATCACCCCGGGCGAGGCCCTGGTTGGCATCACCCCGGCAAACATCACGGGCAAGGGCCCCATCGGCTTGGTCTCCAAGTCCGGTACCTTGACCTACCAGATGATGTACGAACTGCGCGACCTTGGCTTCTCCACTGCCATCGGCATCGGTGGCGACCCCGTCATCGGCACCACCCACATCGACGCCCTGGCTGCGTTCGAGGCTGACCCGGAGACCAAGGCAATCGTCATGATCGGCGAAATCGGTGGCGACGCTGAAGAGCGCGCAGCCGACTTCATCAAGGCCAACGTGACCAAGCCGGTTGTCGGCTACGTTGCAGGCTTCACCGCCCCCGAGGGCAAGACCATGGGCCACGCAGGCGCCATCGTCTCCGGCTCTGCGGGTACGGCTCAGGCCAAGAAGGAAGCTCTCGAAGCTGCAGGCGTGAAGGTCGGCAAGACCCCGTCCGAGACCGCCAAGCTGCTCCGCGAGGTCTTCGCAACCCTCTAGGACACAACACCAAATCAGGGCCCACGGACGCGAGGGACCCGCCGCGAGCTTGCGAGCGGTGGGAGCGTCTGGAGGGCCCACGGACGCGAGGGTCCCGCCGCGAGCTTGCGAGCGGTGGGAGCGTCTGGGGATCGGCGCCCGTCACCTTCCACGTGAAGGTGACGGGCGCCGTCGTGGTTTAACTGTTGAATGCCCGGGCGGGCGTTGCCACGACACACGCTCGCTCACTTATGAAGGGTTTTCCACCGACGCTCGCTCACATCTGAAGGCTTTTGACCCGACGCTCGCTCACATCTAGTGAGCGAGCGTTTGCGGTTAAGGCCGGATATCAGAGCGAGCGTCCTGGAATTTGGCCGGATATGTGAGCGAGCGTCGCAGGGGGCGTCAGGCGGGAAGGGCTTGTGGCGGGATTCAATAGTTTGTTAGTATGTCAGGACAAACTATTAAGGAGAGCAGATGCCCCTCGTCCGCATTGACGTCAACGAAGGACGCACACCAGAGCAGCTCGACGACCTGAGCAAGCGAATTCACGACGCTATCCTCGCCGAGTATGGCATCCCGGAGCGCGACTACTTCCACATCATCACCGAGCATCCAGCAGGCCAGATTGTTGCGCAGGATGCCGGCCTCGGTTTCGAACGAAGTTCCGGCGTGGTCATGATCCAGATATTCACCCAGGGCGGGCGGAGTCGCGAAGCCAAGCAGTCCCTGTTCGCTGCCATCGCCGCCGGGCTCGGCGAGATTGGCGTCGCCGGCGAGGATGTCTTCCTGGGGTACGTCGAAAATAGTGCCGATGACTGGTCCTTCGGCTTTGGCCGCGCCCAGTATGTCACTGGCGAGCTTGCTGTTCCTGCGCGTTAACTGAGGCGTTTTGGGGCGGATTCAAGCCCTGGTCGCCGCGTAATTTATGCCATTACGTTTCGTTGTAAATATGTCAGTACAAACCTTTGACAGGACATGAATTCTGGTGCAAAGTAGTGGTTGTGGCCCCGCTCACTGCGGGCCGGCAAAAGCACCGGAGCTCTCACCGTCCCGCAAGAAGAGTTCACTACAGAAAGGTCCGCGATCACCGTGACCCACGAACTGCTCACCATCGGGCGCATCAGCGTTGATATCTACCCGAACGACATCGGTGTGGGACTGGAGGACGTGCAGTCCTTCGGCAAGTATCTTGGCGGCTCACCGTCCAACGTTGCCGTTGCCGCCGCCCGCCACGGCCGCCGTTCCGGCGTGATTACGCGCACGGGCGATGACCCTTTCGGCATCTACCTCCACCGCGAGCTGCGCAAGTTCAAGGTCGACGACGCATTCGTCACCCCGGTGCCGGGCCTTCAGACCCCGGCCACGTTCTGCGCGATCCAGCCTCCGCACGACTTCCCCTTGTACTTCTACGGCCGTTTCCCGACGGCGCCGGACCTGCAGATCAAAGCCGAGGAACTCGACCTGGCTGCCATCAAGGACGCGGGCATCTTCTGGTCTACCGTGACCGGCCTCTGCCAGGAACCGAGCCGTTCCGCCCACCTCGCAGCACATGAAGCCAGGCCGCGCACAGGCCTGAACGAGGGCCAGTACACCATCCTGGACTTGGACTACCGGCCCATGTTCTGGGCTTCCGAAGACGAGGCCCGGGCCGAGGTCGCCAAGATCCTGCCGCACGTCACGGTCGCCATCGGCAATGACAAGGAATGCGCCGTCGCGGTTGGTGAAGGAACCCCGGACGAGCAGGCCGACCGCCTGCTGGCCGCCGGCGTCGAGATCGCCGTCGTCAAGCTTGGCCCCGAAGGCGTCATGGCCAAGACCCGCACCGAACGCGTTGTCTCCGCTCCCGTCCCCGTAGAGACCGTCAACGGCCTGGGCGCAGGCGACTCCTTCGGCGGCGCCTTCTGCCACGGGCTGTTGTCCGGCTGGCCGTTGGCCCGGATCCTGGACTATGCGAACGCCGCAGGGGCTATCGTCGCCTCACGCCTCTCGTGCGCCGATGCGATGCCGACGCCGGAGGAAGTCACCTCCTTGCTCGCCGAACGTGGCCGCCTGACCCCTGCCGGCACCGCGGGCGCCGAAGCAGCAGCTTCCCACGCAGCAGTTTCCGAAGGAGCAACACGTTGAGCTTCAATGATGACCCCCGCCGTTACGAGCACTTGAGTGCCATCCGGCTTGAAGATCCCGACGCCGTTGCCCGCGCCGCCGCCGCGCGTCGCCGCCACCCGGGCCTGAAGTACGGCTCCCAGAACTTCATCGTCGCAGCCGACCACCCGGCCCGCGGCGCGCTGAGCGTCGGCGCCGACCCGGTGGCCATGGCGGACCGCCGGGAACTATTGGACCGGCTGCAGATCGCTTTGGCGAATCCCGCCGTCGACGGCGTGCTCGCGAGCCCGGATATCATGGATGACCTGCTCCTGCTCGGGGCGCTTGAGGGCAAGCTTGTCTTCGGTTCGATGAACCGCGGCGGCCTCGCCGGTCTGGTCAACGAAATCGACGACCGTTTCACGGGCCACACCGCAGCCGCCTTGGACGCCCTGGGTGCCGACGGCGGAAAGATGCTTACCCGGATCTGCCTCGGTGACCCGGATACGGCGTCGATCCTGGAAGCGACGGCCAAGGCGGTGGACTCCCTCGCGGCGCGCAAGCTCATCGCCATGGTGGAACCGTTCTTGTCCGTCCGCGAGGCGAACGGCAAGGTCCGCAACGACCTTTCTCCGGACGCGGTCATCAAGTCGGTGGCGATTGCGCAGGGCCTTGGTTCCACGAGCGCCTACACCTGGATGAAGCTCCCGGTCGTGGCCGAGATGGAGCGCGTCATGGCCGCCACCACACTGCCAACGGTCTTGTTGGGCGGAGATCCGGACGCGGGCCAGGACGAGGTCTTCGCCAGCTGGCAGGCAGCGCTTGCCCTGCCCGGAGTCCAGGGATTGACTGTGGGACGAACCCTTTTGTATCCGGCCGACGGGGACGTGGCCGGGGCCGTGGCCACCGCGGCCTCGCTCTTGAAAACGCCAGCGCTGCTGAAGACACCTGCGAAAGTATCGGAGTAAGAGCAATGTCAACGCGCAGAATGACGGTCGCCCAGGCGGTTGTCGAGTTCCTGTCCAGGCAGTACACCGTGGACACAGTCGGCGGGAGCGAGTACCGGGAGCGCCTGATCCCGGGCACCTTCGGGATCTTCGGGCACGGCAACGTTGCCGGTGTCGGCCAGGCCCTCAAGCAGTACCAGCAGCTTGATCCGAGCATCATGCCGTACTACCAGGGACGCAACGAGCAAGCCCAGGCGCACCAGGCTGTCGGCTACGCCCGGCACACCCGCCGCCGCCAGACCTTCGCGATCAGCACCTCGATCGGCCCGGGTTCCTCGAACCTGCTGACCGGCGCGGCGCTGGCCACCACCAACCGGCTGCCGGTCCTGCTGCTGCCGTCCGACACCTTCGCCACCCGGGCCGCGGACCCCGTGCTGCAGCAGCTAGAGCTGCCCTACGCCTACGACATCACGGTCAATGACGCTTTCCGTCCGCTGTCCAAGTTCTTCGACCGGGTGTCCCGTCCGGAGCAGTTGTTCTCGGCGTTCCACCACGGCCTGCGCGTCCTGACGGACCCTGCCGAGACCGGTGCCGTGACCATTTCGCTGCCGCAGGACGTCCAGGCCGAAGCCTTGGATGTCCCGGAGGAGTTCCTCGCCGAGCGTGAGTGGCGGATCCGCCGCCCCGAGGCCGACGACGACGACATCCGCCGCGCCGCCGAGGCCATCCGTGCCGCGAAGCGTCCGCTCATCATTGCGGGCGGTGGGGTCCTCTACGCCTTCGCCAACGAGGAGCTCGCCAAGTTCGCCGAGCTCACCGGCATCCCGGTGGGCAACACTCAAGCCGGCGTCGGCGTCCTTCCGTGGGACCACAAGTTCTCGCTCGGAGCCATCGGTTCCACGGGCACGACGGCGGCGAACGCCATCGCTGCCGAGGCTGACTTGATCATCGGCATCGGTACCCGTTACGAGGACTTCACGACGGCGTCGCGCACTGCGTTCCAGAACCCCGACGTGAAGTTCGTCAACATCAACGTGGCCGCGATCGACGCGTACAAGCACGGCACCGTGCTGCCGATCGTCGCCGACGCCCGCAAGGCACTCGTCAAGCTGAACCAGGCGCTCGGCGGCTACCGGGTCGGCGCGGACCTCGAGCAGAAGATCGCGGCCGAGAAGAAGCGCTGGAACGGAATCGTGGACGAAGCCTTCGACACCCGCCATACGCCGCTCCCGGCCCAGAACGAGATCATCGGCGCCACCAACCGGGCCATGGACGAGCAGGACGTTGTAATCTGCGCCGCCGGTTCCCTGCCCGGTGACCTGCACAAGATGTGGCGCGTCCGGGACCCCTTCGGCTACCACGTGGAATATGCCTACTCCTGCATGGGTTACGAAATCCCCGGCGGCCTGGGCGTCAAGCGCGCCGCGTTGGCCGAGGCCGCTGCGGGCGGCAAGGATCGCGACGTCGTGGTCATGGTGGGGGACGGCTCCTACCTGATGATGCACACCGAACTTGTCACCGCCGTCGCCGAACGCATCAAACTGATCGTCGTCCTGATCCAGAACCACGGCTACGCCTCGATCGGCTCGCTCTCCGAGTCCCTGGGCTCGCAGCGCTTCGGCACCCAGTACCGGGTCCTGGACAAGGAGCAACACTCCTTCGACGCCGGCGAGAACCTGCCCATCGACCTGGCCCTCAACGCCGAGTCCCTCGGGGCGAAGGTGATCCGGATTGAACCGGGGGAGAAGGTCATCGCCGAACTCGAACAAGCCATCCGCGACGCGAAAGCGGCACCGGAAGAGACCGGACCGATCGTCATCCACGTCGAATCGGACCCCATGCTGGACGCGCCGAGCTCCGAATCCTGGTGGGACGTTCCCGTCTCGCAGGTCTCCGAACTCGAATCCACCCAGCAGGCCTATCAGACGTACACCGAACACAAGAACCGCCAGCGCAAGCTGCTCGGCTAGCCCCCTCAAACTCGCTTCAAGCACCAGACAAGGAAGTCCGCACATGTCGACGACGACCACCCTGACCACCATCAAACATTTCATCAACGGCGCAGAAACCGCAGGCGCCGGCGACCGCAGCCAGCCGGTCTACAACCCGGCCACCGGAGCCGTCTCCGCAACGTTGCGCCTCGCGAACCGGGCCGATCTGGACGCCACCGTCGCCGCCGCGAAGGCCGCGGCGGAAAAGTGGGGCGATTTCTCCCTCGCCAAGCGCACTGCGGTGCTGTTCAAGTTCCGCGAACTTGTCGCCTCCCACGTGGACGAACTCGCGGCCCTGATCACCGCCGAGCACGGCAAGGTCATTTCCGACGCGAAGGGTGAGATCGGCCGCGGACTGGAAGTCATCGAGTTCGCCTGCGGCATCCCGCAGCTGCTCAAGGGCGACTACTCGGACCAGGTCTCCACCGGCATCGACGTGTTCTCCTTCCGGGAGCCGCTCGGCGTCGTCGCCGGCATCACCCCGTTCAACTTCCCCGTCATGGTGCCTTTGTGGATGGCGCCGATGGCGATCGCCACGGGCAACGCGTTCATCCTCAAGCCCTCCGAACGGGACCCCTCCGCCTCGATGCTCCTCGCGAAGCTCTGGAAGCAGGCCGGCCTGCCCGACGGCGTCTTCCAGGTCCTGCACGGCGACAAGGAAACCGTCGACGGGCTCCTGACCCACCCGGACGTGGACGGCATCTCCTTCGTCGGCTCCACCCCGATCGCGAAGTACGTCCACGAAACCGCCACCAAGCACGGCAAGCGGGTCCAGGCCCTGGGCGGCGCGAAGAACCACGCGATCATCATGCCCGACGCCGACCTGGACAACGCCGCCGACCACCTGGCCGCCGCCGCGTTCGGTTCCGCCGGGGAACGCTGCATGGCCATCTCGGTCGCGGTCGCCGTCGGCGATGCCGCCGAGCTGCTGGTCAAGAAGGTCGAGGAACGCGCCCTGGCCGTGAAGGTCAAGAACGGCACCGAGCCCGACGCCGAAATGGGACCGGTCATCACCCCGGCCTCCAAGGAACGCATCGTGCGGATCGTCACCGAAGCCGAAGCCGCGGGAGCGGCGATGGTCGTGGACGGCCGTGACTTGGTGGTCCCCGGCCACGAAGAAGGCTTCTGGGTCGGCCCCACGGTGATCGACCACGTCAAGACCGAAATGACCGCCTACACCGAGGAAATCTTCGGACCCGTCCTCGTCGTGGTGCGCGTGGAGGACCTGGACGAAGGCATCAAGCTCATCAACTCCAACCCCTACGGCAACGGCACCGCGATCTTCACCTCCTCCGGCGCGAACGCCCGCAAGTTCCAGCGCTCCGTCACCGTGGGCATGGTGGGCATCAACGTGCCCCTGCCGGTACCGGTGGCGTACCACTCCTTCGGCGGCCGGAAGGCCTCGCTCTTCGGCGACAAGCACATCTACGGACCCGAAGGCGTGTCCTTCTACACCCGCGGCAAGGTGGTCACCTCCCGCTGGCCCGAACCCACCCACGCCTCCGGCGCCTCCTACAACTTCCCCTCCAACTAAGGCTTGAGCAATGACAGAGAACAAAC
Organism: Arthrobacter gyeryongensis; assembly: GCF_039543785.1. Taxonomy (NCBI): domain Bacteria; kingdom Bacillati; phylum Actinomycetota; class Actinomycetes; order Micrococcales; family Micrococcaceae; genus Arthrobacter; species Arthrobacter gyeryongensis. Next base: position 10,742 of record NZ_BAABKK010000032.1, on the reverse strand, counting down.
TCATCATCGGCACGGCCCCGGACTCTTGGGGTGTCTGGTTCGCGGATGACCCCAAGCAGACCCCGTGGGAACGCTTTCTGGACGAAGTGGCCGAGTCCGGCTACAAGTGGATCGAACTGGGCCCCTACGGCTACTTGCCGAACGATCCCACCCGCCTCGCCGAGGAGCTCAAGCAACGCGACTTGAAGGTCACGGCGGGGACGGTCTTCACGGCCTTCCACCGCGGTGCCGCGCAGTACGAGGAAGCCTGGGAGCCCGCACGCAAAGTGGCTGAGCTGACCGCTGCCATGGGCGGCGAACACATCGTGGTCATTCCCGCGATGTGGCGCGACGACGTCACTGGCGAAGCCGTGGAGAGCGGGGAGCTGTCGCCGGATCAGTGGAATGATCTGTTCGCGGGCCACAACCGCATGGGCAAGGTGCTGCTGGAAGACTTCGGCCTCAAGCAGCAATTCCACTCCCACGCAGATTCCCATGTCGGCGCCCAAGCGGATATCGAGCACTTGCTCGCCGAGACCGATCCCCAGTACTTGAACCTGTGCCTGGACACCGGGCATGCGGAATACTGCGGAGCGTCCAGCCTGGAACTGATCAAGAACTACCCGGACCGCATCGGATACCTGCACTTGAAGCAGATCAACCCGGACATCCTGAGACAAGTCAACGAGGAAAACATGACCTGGGCGGCAGCCAACCTGGCCGGCGTCATGACCGAACCGCCAAACGGCCTTCCGGACCTGCGTGCAGTCATCGAGGCCGTTGAAGGACTTAACCGCCCGATCTTTGGCATTGTGGAACAGGACATGTACCCCGTGGCCTTCGACGTCCCCATGCCCATCGCCAAGCGCACCCGCAACTACCTGCTCTCGTGCGGTTCCCGCACTGCCGTGCAGTAGCACAGCAGCCCAGACACCTAAGGACAGAAACAATGACTGACATTCTCCGCGTGGCCGTCATCGGCGCAGGCCGCATGGGCGCCGACCACATTAAGCGGCTCAGCACCCGCATCCACGGCGCCGAAGTGGCCGCCGTCGTCGACGTCGACCTCGCCCGGGCGCAGGCCGCCATCGCAGGGATCGACGGCGCCGTCGCCCTCACCAGCGCCGATGAGGCCCTCAACAACGGCGATGTCAACGCCGTCCTGATCGCGACGCCCGGTTTCCTGCACGAGGAAATCCTGTACAAGGCACTGGAGAAGGACTTCCCCATCCTCTGCGAAAAGCCGCTCACTCCGGATGCCGAGAGTGCCTGGAAGGTTGTCCAGGCCGAAACGGCGCTCGGCCACAAGCGCATCCAGGTGGGCTTCATGCGCCGCTTCGACGCCGAATACGCCGCCTTGGGTTCCGTGATCCGCGATCGTGAACTCGGCGAGCTGCTCATGCTGCACCACCAGCACCGCAACCCGGACACTCCCCAGGGCTTCACCAACGAGATGCTCATCAACGACTCCGTGGTCCACGAGTTCGACGCCATCCGCTTCTTCACGGGTGAGGAAATCACCTCCGTGCAGGTCCGCCTGGGCAAGGCGACGCGCAACGCCCCGAACGGCCAGCACGACCCCCAGCACGTCCTGATCGAGACGGAGTCCGGTGTCCTGGCCGACGTCGAAATTTACGTGAACGCCAAGTTCGGCTACGAAGTCGCCACCCAGGCGTCCTTCGAGGACGGCATCGTGAGCATCGGCGGCGACGGCGGTCCTTACGTCCGCAGCGCCGGCCGCTGGGGCGGCAAGGTCACGCCCGGCTTCGAAGAGCGCTTCGGTGCCGCGTACGACGTCGAGGTCCAGGCTTGGGTGGACGCCGCCCGCCGCGGCGAAATCGGCGGCCCCACCGCCTGGGACGGCTACGCCACCGCCGCTTGCTGCGAAGCAGGCGTCGAGGCCCAGAAGTCGGGCGAAAAGGTCGCCGTCCAGCTGAACACCAAGCCTGAGCTGTACAAGTAGGAGTGGCCATGAAGATTGCCCTCGATCCCACCCCGTTCCACCACAGCCATACCCTGCTGGAATTTCCGAGGCTGGCCGCCGATCTCGGCTACAAGTACCTCCAGCTGACCCCGCACGCGGACTTCATCCCGTTCTTCAACCACCCCAAGGCCGACGACGAGCTCGTCGGCCAGCTGAAGAAGGCCTGCAAGGATGCCGGCGTCGAGATCGCCTCGGTGCTTCCCGTGCTGCGTTGGTCCGGACCGGACGAAGACGCCCGCGAGGCCGCTGTCCGTTACTGGAAGCGCGCCATCCAGATCACGGTTGACCTTGGTGTGCAGACCATGAACACCGAATTCAGTGGACGCCCGGAAAAGGCAGAGGAGTCCGAAAGGGCCTTCTACCGCTCCATGGAAGAACTGCTTCCGATCATCGAGCGTGAGGGCCTGGACGTCCTTATCGACCCGCACCCGGACGACTTCGTGGAGGACGGACTCGCTGCCCTGCGCGTCATCCGTGGCGTGAACTCGCCTAACATCGGCATGGTCTACGTTGCCTCGCACACGTTCCACATGGGCAACAAGCCGCTCGACATCATGCGGGCGGCGGGGGATAAGCTGCGCCTGGTCCACGTGTCCGACACCATGGACCACCACGCCTCCCACGGGCTGCGCTACATCACCAACCCGCCAGGCAACGCCGTGCGCGTGCACCAGCACCTCAAGATCGGCGACGGCGACGTCAACTGGGACGAGTTCTTCGGCGGACTCAAGGAAATCGGCTTCCTGGACAAGGACAACACCGTCATGGTGTCGAGTGTCTTCGCGGAGGACGACAACGCCAACGAAGTCTCCCGCTACCAGCTGGAAACCATGGGCAAGTACATCGCGAAGGTCCAATAAGGGCAGACAACAAAGGGAGGCGGCGGGTTTCTCGCCGCCTCCCTTTGTTGTCCTGGCTACTGAAGGAGGGACGCCAGGCAGGTGTTGTACCCGGTCATCACTTCCTCGAAGCTGAGAAGTCGCGGCCTGCCATGAACGGTGGTCTTGGGAAGTGCAGAGAGTCCTTCCGGGGAGCACAAGAGCGGTTCGCAGCTGCGCCCGGCGGCATTCAGGGTGGCGATACCCCAAAGATGAACGGCCGGGGTGACAGTGATGTCGATGGCGTTCAGCGTGTCGGTGAGGAGGTTGCGGACGACCGACCTCCAAGCGGCAACGAAGGATTCGCAGAGCATTTCGATCTTGTCGTTGTCATTGAGATCGTAGCTCCGAAGCAAATCTTCGGAGAGGCTGTCCCATTCCTCGGTGGACCGCACGAGCAGGTGGGCGGCCCGGATACGGGCGCTGGTTTCGTTCAAGGAAGGCATTAGTCTTCTTTCAAGGTGGGCGTCTGTAGGGTCGCCTGCGGCTGGACCGGTTGCGGGTTCTTGCCGGGATTGTGGGCGGTGCGTGCGCTGGCGGCGCGGGCGACGTGGCTTCGGGCGTGCTCCACGGCGGGGGTGAGTTCGGTGAAGAGGTGTTTGTGGTGGCGAAGGGAGTCCAGGACCCCCACCTGGGTGACGAGCCGAAGGTGGCGTTCCTGGATCCCTTTGATCAGCACTGTGATTCCGCGGCGTTCCAGGGCCTGGACGATGTCGGTGATTGTTCTGGCCCCGGTTGCGTCCAGGATCTGCAGTTGTGACATGCGGATGATCACGACGTCGACGTTCCGGATGGCGCTGACCCTCTCCAGGACGCGTTCGGCGGCGGCGAAGAACAACGCCCCGTCGAGCCGGAACACGGCGATGTGCTCGTCCCCTTCGTGGACCGGGCCGGGGATTTCCTCCCGGTGCACCCCGCTGGACCGGACCAAGGCACGCAGGGCGAAGAACGCGGCCGCCGCGATCCCGATTTCCACGGCTTCGATCAGGTCGAAGGACACGGTGATCAGTGCGGTGACGAAGAACACGACCGTGTCGGCGCGGGTTGATCCGATCACGCTGCGCAACGTCTTGAGGGAGACCATGCGTGTCGCGGTGACCATGAGCACCCCGGCCAACGCGGCAAGGGGGATGCGGGAAACCGGGCCGGTGGCCAGGTACACCACGGCCAGCAGGACCAGCGCATGGGTGATGGCGGCGAGGCGTGTCCGGCCGCCGGAGCGGATGTTCACCGCGGTGCGGGCGATGGCACCGGTGGCGGGCATGCCACCAAAGAATCCGGATGCAACGGACGCCAGTCCCTGGCCCAGGAGCTCACGGTCCGCGTCGTAGGGACCGGTATCGGAGATCGACGCCCCGACCCGTGCCGAGAGCAGCGACTCGATCGCGGCCAGGGCCGCGATCGTGGCCGCGGAACCGGCCAGCGCGGTGATCGTCGCCAGGTCCAGCGAAGGCATCATGGGGGCCGGCAGGGAATCGGGCAAGGCACCGATCCGGGTCACGGGCAGATCAAGGAACTGCGCGGCCACAGTGGCAATGATGATCGCGATGAGCGAGCCCGGGATCCGGGGATGGATCCGCGGCGAGGCAACCATGATCACCGCGACCAGAGTTACCACGGCAACCGGGGCAAGAACCGAGGCTGGGGACACAGTGCCGATGGCCTGGATCGCCGAGATGACGGCGTTGCTGCTGGGCCCGGGCTTGGCGCCGAATGCGGCAGGGACCTGCTGCAGGAAAATGATTACCGCGATTCCGACCGTGAAGCCCTCGATCACCGGCCAGGGCAGGAGCGTCACGACCCGCCCGAGTTTGAGTAGCCCGGCGGCCACCACTATCACCCCGGCAAGGACCGAGACAGCGGCCAGTGCACCGAGCCCGTGGGCGGCGATGACCGGGCCTAGAACCACGACCATGGCGCCGGTAGGTCCGGAGACTTGGATATTGGAACCACCGAAAACGGCCGCGATCACGCCGGCGATCACGGCGGTGATCAGTCCGCTGGCCGCACCCGCGCCGGAGCTGACACCGAACGCGAGGGCCAGCGGCAGCGCGACGATGCCGACGGTGACCCCGGCAACCAGGTCTCCTTTCCAGGTACGCGGCAACAGCGCGTAATCCTGGCGCGCGGGCAGGAAGGCCCGGGCCGCGACCAGGATCTTCATCGGGTGCTGGCCGCCGCGGCTGACGCGGGTGCAGTCGCTTCTGAGGACTCAAGCTGCGCCCGGGTGGTGTGCAGCATGTCGTTGAGCAGCAGTCTCGCAACGGAGAGGAGTTCCGCGACCTGCGGGTACGCCAAGGTGTAGAACATCTGCAGCGCCCGTCGCTCTCCCTTGACGAGCTGATATCGGCGCAGCACCGACAGATGCTGGGACAGGTGCGATGCCTCCAGGCCCGTTGCGGACAGAAGCTCTGTCACAGATACTTCGGGCGCCGCCGACAGCAGCTCCAGTACCCGGATCCTGACCGGGTGGGCCAGCCCCTTGAACAGATTGGCCTTCACCTCGTACAGCGGTGCCCGGAAATCCGCGAACTCTTCCATGACTGCCTCCCTGCCCGCCATCACGAGCCTTGCTTGACTATTTTATGGATTCATCATCCAGTGTAGCAAGGGCGGCAACGGAGAGCCCTGCGTGCCAACACAAGGAGGGCCTCATCCGAATCTCGGATGAAGCCCTCTTTTGGAGTTCGAGGAACCCCCTACGCCGTCACCTTGAGCGACGCAGTGAGCGCCGCGTCGGCGTCCCGCAGGACCTTGGCTGCGACCTCGAGACCTTCGATCCGGCCGAGGGAGGTGTCTTCGTGCTCGATGTTGACCAGCATGTTCGGGTCCACTTCATGCAGGGCACGCAGGAACTCGGTCCAGTAGGCGGTGTCGTGCCCGCGGCCGAGGGCAACGAAGTCCCACGCGGAGTTCTTGGGCCACTCGTTGGCCCACTCGTCGCCGCCGAGGTTCGTGCGGCTTTCGTCCGGCGAGAGGCGACGGAAGCTGTTGTCGAGGACCCCGTAGAGGGCTGCATTCGCGGTGTTGATGCGCACGTCTTTCGCGGCCGCCTGGAAAACCAGCGGGCCGAGTTCGCGGACCACGGCTACCGGATCCATCTGTTGCCAGAACAGGTGCGAAGCATCCAGTTCAACGCCCACATGGGTAGCTCCGGTGAGCTCGATGAGCTTGTGCACGTCGGCGGTGTTGAACACGATGTTCTGCGGGTGCAGTTCAAGGGCTACCTTGACGTCGTGGTCAGCGGCCAGGCGGTCTGTCTCGCGCCAGAACTTCGCCGCGATGTCCCACTGGTAGTCCAGCACATCCAAGGCTGCCGAGTTCCAGGCGTTGACGATCCAGTTCGTCACGGTCGCGCCGGGCTCACCGCCGGGCAGGCCGGACATGGTGACCACTCGACTCTGGCCGAGACGCTCTGCAAGCCGGATGGAGCGGCGGATGTCCTCGGCATGCTTCTCGCCGATCTCGCGTTTCGGGTGCAGCGGGTTGCCGTTGCAGTTCAGGCCTGCGATCGCAACGCCGGTCCCCTCGAAGATCCCGAGGTAGTCGTCGCGGGCGGCATCGGACACCAGAATGTCGTCCAGGGTGGGGACGTGGACGGCAGGCAGGAAGCCGCCGGTGTTGATCTCGATGCCCGTGAGGCCCAGATCAGCGATGACCTTGAGGGCCTCGGGAAGCGGCCTGTCGTGCAGGATTGCGTTGTAGACGCCGAGTTTCATAGCGTGATGGTCTTTCCGTTGTTGAGTGCCGATTCCGTGACAGCGCCGAGCAGTTCCATGTTGCGCACGCCTTCGTCGAACGTGGCGCAGCGGGGGAGGGATTCGGATTCAGGCAAACCGGCAACCTCTTCGAGGAACGCGCGGGCCTGGTAGCCGAAAGCGTCGTTTTGGCCGAAGCCGACTTCGGGGGCGTCCATGGCGAGGCCGCCGGCGATGTAGGGGTGGCCCGGGCCGAGGATGACCTGGCGGTAGCCGTTCTCGTTGCCGGAACCATCGTTGAGGAAGAGCTGGATTTCGGAAGGGCGGCGCTGGTCGAACTTGGCCGCACCGTTCTCGCAGAACACTTCGAAGTTGAGGCTGTTGGCGTGGCCGGCGGCAACGCGGGAGACTTCGAAGCTGCCGGCGCCGTTCTCGAACTCGGCATTGAAGGCTGCGTAGTCGTCGTTCTCCACGGCCTCGAAGGTGTCGCTGACAGCGGCGTGGTCGTGGCCCATGACGGCGGCAAGCGGCAGGGGGCGCTTGTCGATGACGGTGCTCAGGCGGCCGCCGCTGATGGACTTGATGTCGCCGCACAGGAATTCGGAGACGTAGGCCAGGTGGCTTCCGACGTCGGCCAGCGCGCCGGAGCCGGGGCCGCCCTTGTAGCGCCAGCTCATGGGAGCCGACGGGCTGAAGCCATAGTCGGTCCAGTAGCGGCCGCTGAAGTGCAGCACCTTGCCGAGGACACCGGTCCGGATCAAATCACGGATGTAGGCAATGCCGGGCGTGCGGCGGAAGGTGAAGCCGATGCGCGCGATGCTCGAAGCGTTGCGGGCGGCATCGGCCATGGCGCGGGCATCCTCGATCGAGTCGCTCAGCGGCTTCTCGCAGAGGACGTGCTTGCCTGCGGCCAGGAGCCCCTCGACCACCTCGCGGTGGAGGGAATTCGCGATGACGACACTGACGACGTCGATGTCGTCGGCTTCTGCGATCGCTTGCCACGAGGTGTCATTGCGTTCGTAACCGAAACGCCGGGCAGCGAGGGACCCGAACTCCGCGTTCACATCGCCGATAGACACGAGGCGCACCGGCGGAAGCACGGGGCTGTAAAGGGCGGACGCTGTGCGGTAGGCCGCCGCGTGTGCCTTGCCGGCCATTCCTGCGCCGATGACGGCGACCCCTAGGCTCTCAGCCATTGATTTCTCCTTCGAAATTAAGCCTGGGTGTCGAGCACACCGGGGCATTTTGGAGCGCTACAATTTAGCACTGGACACAAAGCCTAATCATGTGAGTATGTCCTGTCAATGTTCCGCGAATACCCTTGACAGCAGAGTAGAAAGGTTCCCCGAATCGTGAGTGCGACAAGTCCTAAAACCCGCCGCCCGACCATCTATGACGTAGCCAAGCTGGCTGGCGTCTCGCCGTCGCTGGTGTCCTTGGTCCTCCAGTCGCCGGAAAGGGTCGGTGACAAGCGCCGCCAAGCTGTCCAGTCGGCAATGTCTGAGCTCGGCTACCGTCCCAGCAGGGCCGCGACCACGCTGGCGAGCAATCGGACCAAGAGCATCGGCCTGCTCATTGACGACTACAGGAATCTTTGGTTCGTCGATCTCCTCAGGGGAATGGAGTCGGTACTTTCGGAGCTCGGTTACCACGTCACGCTGGCCGACTCCCAGCCCGGCGAAAACCGCATCAAGGAAGCAGCCGACGGACTTCTTGCCATGCATGTTGACGCGCTTGTCATCGCCGCAGAACCGAGCGATTCCATGCTGGCCAGGACGTGGGTTCCCACGGTGGTGGCCGGGTGGCGCAAGGGGGTGCCGGTCGGTGCCGACCTCATCACCAACGACGACGACGGCGGCGGCGGCGTGGCCGCTGACCACTTGCTGGGGCTCGGTCATACCCGCATTGGCCATCTCTCAGGGTCCGACGGCGCGTCAGCCCATCGGCGTGCCGGTTTCCGGCGGCAGATCCAGGCGGCCGGCGTCGAACTCCTGATTGCCGAGTCCAAAGGTACTTCGGAGGAGGACGGCTACGCCGCGGCTTCTTGGCTCCTGGACCACCACCCGGACACGACGGCGATCTTCGCGGCCAACGACACCATGGCCGTGGGCGCCTTTGCCGTCCTCAAGGCCAGGGGCCTTCGCGTGCCCGGCGACATTTCGGTGATCGGCTATGACAATTCCCCGTTGGCCAAGTCGAGGTACTTGGACATCACTTCCGTCGACAACCGAAGCGACGTTGTCGGCATTAATGCTGCGCACAGGCTGCTCGCCAGGATTGAAGACCCCGCCATCAAGCCCGAGCGCACCTTGATTGATCCCGTCCTCGTGCTGCGAAGTACCACGGCCCGACCGGCCCCGTAGCCCCGATCTCACGGTGTTCGTGGGGGATCATGCGACCATCTCACGTAAAAACATCCTAATGTCAGGACAAAGTATTGACATATGTGAGGCGAGTCACCATGATCTGTGTAGAGGGCTTTGAGCTCCTGCAGAGTGGCAGGGCCGCAACCCCTATCAAAGGAGATAAATCGTGAAGAAGTTTTCTTGGCGGAAGGCGGCACTTGTGGCAGCCGTCGTTCCGATGATGGCTCTTAGCGCTTGTTCCAGCCAAGGCGGAAAGCCGGCTGACACCGCCAACGCCGCCGGAGGCGGGCAAGTCGTCAGCACTCCGCGCATGAAAGTCGCCCTCATCACCCACGCGGCAGCAGGGGACACGTTCTGGGACATCGTCCGCAAGGGTGCAGAAGAAGCGTCTGCGAAGGACAATGTTGAGCTTCTCTACACAAGCGACCCCGAAGCCGGGCGCCAGGCCCAGCTCGTCCAGCAGGCCATCGACCAGAAGGTTGACGGTATTGCTGTCACCCTCGCCACCCCGGACGCCCTCAAGGACGTCCTCAAGAAGGCCACCGATGCCGGCATCCCGGTGGTGAGCCTCAACGCCGGCGAGGGCGTCTCGGCACAGCTCGGGGCTTTCACCCACTTCGGTTCGAATGAGAAGCTCGCCGGCGAGGCCGTCGGAACCAGGCTCGCGGCACAGGGCTTCAAGCACCCGGTCTGCGTGATTCAGCAGCAGGGCCACGTCGGCCTCGAAGCACGGTGTGCCGGCGTCAAGGCGAAGGTGCCCGGAACTGAGATCCTGTACGTCGATGGCAAGGACATGACGGCGGTCCAGTCCACCGCCACCGCGAAGCTCCAGGCAGCCAAGGATGCAGATGTCATCATCGGCTTGGGCGCGCCGATCACCCTCACGCTCCTCAAGTCCGTCACGGACGCCAGCAGCTCCGCAAAGGTGGCCAGCTTCGACCTGAACGCGGACCTCGCCCAGAAGATCGTGGACGGCTCTGTGATCTTCACGGTGGACCAGCAGCCGTGGCTCCAGGGCTACATGTCCGTCGACTCCCTGTGGCAGGCCAAGCGCGGAGGTTTCAAGCTCGGTGGCGGCCAGCCCGTCCTGACCGGTCCCACCATCGTGGACAAGTCCAACGCCTCCGACGTTCTCAAATTCGCCCAGCAGGGCGTCCGCTAGATCCAGGATTCTGGCCGCGCGGCGGGCGACCGCCGCGCGGCCTGACCAACAAGGAGTTCTTCCTATGGCAAACACAGCAACCCTGCCGCCGGCACCGGCTTCGGCCCCCGGCGATGAGCGGATCGGACGCCGTAGCCCGGTCCAGAAGTTTCTGGGCAGGCCCGAAGTCGGCGCCCTCGTGGGGGCGGTCGTCCTCTTCATCTTCTTCGCGTCCGTGTCCCAGACGTTCACGCAGCCGAACGCGCTCGCGACCGTGCTGTATGGTTCCTCGACGATCGGGATCATGGCGGTGGGGGTGTCGCTGTTGATGATCGGCGGTGAGTTCGACCTTTCCACCGGTGTGGCCGTGATTTCCTCGGCCCTGACGGCTTCCCTGTTCAGCTGGTATTTCTCGATGAACGCGTGGGTCGGCGTCGTGCTGGCGCTCGTCGTTTCACTCGGCATCGGCTTCATCAACGGGTGGATCCTGGTCAAGACGAAGCTGCCGTCCTTCATCGTGACGCTCGCTACGTTCCTGATGCTCACGGGCCTGAACCTGGCCTTGACCCGGCTGATCGGCGGCAGTGTGTCGTCCCCGTCGATTTCGAAGCTGGATGGTTTCGAGTCGGCGCACGCGGTGTTCGCGTCCTCGATCAGCATCGGCGGGGTCGAGGTGAAGATCACGGTGTTCTTCTG
>NZ_BAABKK010000031.1:0-46282 GCF_039543785.1 Arthrobacter gyeryongensis | reverse complement strand
ATCGCACACGGCCTGGCCCTTGAGGTGATTGGAGATGGCCCAGACCTTGAGGTTGTATTTGTCCAGGATGGCGAGCTTGGATTCGACGTAGCCGGGTTCGTCCCAGCGCCAGGCGTCCAGGTGGTCCCCGGACACGGCGATTTCCAGGCCGTCATAGCCCCAGCCGGAGGCCAGGCGCGCGACTTCCTCGAAGGGCAGGTCGGCCCACTGGCCGGTGAACAGGGTGTACGGGCGGGGCATGTCAGGCTCCTTGGCTTTACTGGATTGTCCGGTTTGGGCCGGATCGCCGGCTTCGAGCCAACGCGTCCGGATCAACGGGTGTCGCAGACCCCGGACCATGAGGTGAGTCCGGGATCCTCAGAGGGCGTGGGATTTTTTCATGCAGTCCCTGACATAGGCGTCGGACGCGCGAAGGTGTTCACCGATTTTTTCGAAGCTCCATCCCTGCGTTCCGTGGCATTTGAGACTGGCGACGCCTTCATACCCGACCCTCTCCAGCGCTCCCAGCATTACGGAATGGTCAAGTGTTCCGTCGGGGCGGGGGAGTTGCTGGTCGGCGGGACCGAAGTTCAGCCCGTCGGTGCCGTGGAGGTAGGCGCGATCGATGTCCCAGATGTAGTAGTAGAAGAGCCGCTTGCGTTCGGCGAGGAAAGTGATCGCGTCGCTGATGGTGTCCTGCATCACCCACAGGTGCGGGGGAGCGATGCAGACGCCGAGGTAGGGGTCGTCGATGTCGCGGATGAGCCGTTTCATCTGCGCGAGCGTGTCAACGCCTTCGTCCCATCGCTGGTCTTCGTTGGCACCGGATTCGAAATCGGCCGCGAAAGGGACGGTGAGGTGGTTTTCGACAGCGATCCGGACTCCTCGGCGCGCTCCTGCTTCGACGATGGGCGGCAGGAAGGTGGAGACGAAGTCTGGGTAGTTGGCTTCGCAGTCGAAGATGAGGGTGTCGATTCCGAGGTCTGCGGCGAATTCGACGCGTTCAAGGATCTCTTCCTGGGTCTTTCCATATACGGTGAGGCCACAGGGTTTGACCCCGTATTTGTCCAGCACTCCGAGGATTTTGCCGGGGTCATCTCCCGGGTTGACGTGGTGGGCAAGCGGCGCTGCGGAGGACCAGAGGTTGACTTCCTTGAAGCCGATGTCGGCAAGGTCGCGGATCGAGTCTTCGAAGCTGTGGTCGTGGTAGGGGACGAGCTCGGCGGCATATCTGAACATGGGTTCTCTCCTTGGGAGGGTCTGACGGTCTGACGGGGTTTACCAGACGAAGACGGCTTTTTCGGTTTCGCGCTGGTCGAAGGCGCGGAAGGCTTCCTCGGCCTGCTCGATGGAAAAGTCGTGGCTAATGAGCTTTTCGACTGGAATTTTCTGGTCGATGACAAGGCGAACGATTTCCTCCCAATCGCTGATGGGGAAGTACCAGCCGCCGACGACGGTGAGCAGCTTTCTGAGCATCTGTTCGCTGGGGTTGATCTGAGTGGCCCGCGACTCACCGACGAAAGCGACGGCGCCTAGTTTGGCGGCGGCGTCCAATGCCGAATTCTGCCCGGCCGGGTTGCCGGAACAATCGATGCAGATGTCGGCTCCGCGGCCCTGGGTGAGGCGCCGGATCTGCTGGACGGCGTCGGATGTTGTGCTGTTGATGACGGCGTCCGCGCCAAGGGAGCTGGCCTGTTCGAGCCGGTGGTCGATGACGTCGACGGCGATGACGCGGGCGCCGAAGGCCTTGCCGATGAGTACCGCGGCGGATCCCATTGGTCCCAAGCCAAATACGGCGACGGTTTTTCCGCCAGCCACGCCGAGCTGCTTCTGCACGTGGTACTGGCTGCCGACCATGTCCGTCATGACCGCCCCGGCGCGGAAGCTGAGTTCACCAGGGAGCTGAAGACAGTTGCGTTCGGGGAGCACAAAGTAGTCGGCGTCACCGCCGTGGACGTCGAAACCGAAGCATTTCCACTCATCACACAGCATCATGTAGCCGCTGAGGCAGTACTCGCAGAATCCGCAGCCCAGGGCAAGGTAGCCCGCAACGCGGTCGCCTTCCTTGACGTGGGTCACTGCGTTCCCGACCTTGACGACTTCGCCGGCTGCCTCGTGCCCGGGTATCACCGAGCCGTGGCTGGCGCCTTCGCCGCCTACGATCGGGGTGCCGTAGTAAATGCTCATGTCGCTGCGGCAGATCGCGGAGGCACGGGTCCTCACCAGCACCTCGTGCGGTCCCGGCTCCGGGACGTCGCGTTCGACGACGGTGACTCTTTTGTCACCGGGGAGGATGACTGCTTTCATCTTCTCTTCTCCAATACTCATTTACTTGACTGCACCGAAGGTGAGGCCGGCGACCATCTGGCGGCGCAGCACGACCATGAGCACCAAGATGGGCGCAACGATCAGGGTTGCGGCCGCGGTGATGTTGCCCCAGTCCGTACCGTACATACCCGTGAACTGCTGCAGGCCCACCGGAGCGGTCTTCGCTCCACTGCGGGTCAGGGACAGGGCGAACAGAAATTCATTCCATGACAGGACGATCGTCAGTACAGCGGCCGTCGCGACGGACGGCACGAGCAGGGGCCAAATAATCCGGCGGAGCACGTTCCAAGTCGAGGCGCCGTCGACCATGGCTGCTTCCTGGATCTCATAGGGCAGCTGCAGGATCGAGCTGCGCAGGATCCACACCACGATGGGCAGGTTGAAGGCAGCGTACGGGATGATCAGGGCCGGATAGGTGTCCATGAGCCCGAGCTTGCCGGCGAAGACGAAGACCGGGATGACGGCGACGATGGGAGGGAACATGTAGGTGGACAGGATCCAGGATGAAAGCCCCTTGCGGGCCCGGAAATCCCTCATAGTCAGGGCATATGCGGCAGGGACCCCGACGACGATGGCCAGGGCGGTGGCACCGAGACTGACGATTGCACTATTGGTGAGCAGCTGACCGAAGCTTTCGGATTTGCCGTCGCCCGCTGACAGTACGGAGGCGTAGTTGTCCAGAGTGGGATGGAAGATCCAGGCCGGGGGGATCTGGTTGGCGATCCCTGCCGGCTTGATGGACGTGATGAACATGAACAGGAGCGGCACGAGGCCGATCAGGAGCCATGTCCAGAGGAAGGTACGTCCGATGATGACGCGTGCCACGGTACCCCCGCGGCTGGTTGATGATGTTGTTGTCATTACATTTCCTCAGGGTCTGCTCGGCGGCCGATGATACGCAGCATGAAGGGGATAAGAAGCGAGAGGATGATCAGGAATACCACGCCCAAGGCGCAGGCGAGACCGACGTTGAAGCTTTGAAGTCCGACGCGGAAAATGCCCAGGTTGATGATCTCGGTGGACTCGCCGGGACCGCCACCAGTGAGGATCTTGAAGGAATCGAAGGTTTTGAAGGCTTGGATGGTCCGCAGCACGGCAGCGATGGCAATGAACGGCACCATGGCTGGAAAAGTGATGTGCCGGAACATCTGCCATGGGGTCGCTCCGTCGACCATGGCTGCTTCCCGGGGTTCTCCCGGCAGGGACTGGAGGCCGGCCATCAGGATGAGGGCGATGAACGGGGTCCACTGCCACATGTCGAGAATGACCAGGACGATCCATGCCGATGTCGGATCACCGAGCAGGTCGATGCCTTTGGGGAATCCGAAGACGCCGAGGTAGTAACCTACCCAACCGTAGTTGGGGTTCAGCAACTGTTTAAAGACCATGGCCGCGACCGCCGGGGTGACGGCGAACGGAAGCAGCATGACAGCGGCCCCGACTTTGTTGGCGCGGGTCTGGGCGGCCAGCGGGAGTGCCAGGGCGAAGCCCAAGATCATCTCCAGGATCACTGCGACCGCGACGAAACCGAAAGTGATCAGGAATGCGTGCTGGACCGAGGCATTGGTGACCGCCTCGATGAAGTTGTCCAGTCCGACGAATTTGCCCACTCCTCCGAGGATCTTGTCGTTGCGGAAGGCCGAGTAGAAGATGAAGATGGCCGGGGCCACCGTCATCAGCAGCAGGACAACCATGGATGGGGCCATGTAGATCCATGGGGTCGAACGTTTTTTCCAGGTCAGCGGCTTCCTGCCGCGTGGACCGGCCGTGGTACGGCCGGCCACGCGGCGGGAAGCGTCAACCGTCAAGGTCGCATCCGATGGTGCGGCGGTTGCTTTCATTGTCGATACTCCTTGGGCGACCTTGGGCGGTCCGTTGTGTTAGTAGCCGGCCGATTTGAGGAGGGCCGAGACCTTGTCTGACGCGGATTTGAGGGCGTCCGATGGTGAGGAAGCGCCTGTTGCTGCGTTGTTCACCGCGACGGCCACTTCATGGCTGACTTCGGTGTAGTTGGTCAGCCGGGCACGGCCAACGCCGACTGCGAGGGATTTCCCGAGGGTGTCGTAGAAGGGTGCGAGGGGGTTATCGCTCTTGATACCGGCAAAGACGGAGGCCCGGCTGGGGTGCAGGGACTTGGCGGTCATCGTCGTTTGCTGTTCGGCTGCGGTCAACCAGCTAATCGCCTGGTAGGCCCATTCCTTGTTCTTGGAATTCTTGTTTACGCTCAGCATCCAGGTACCGAAGTGGGGGCCGGCAGCCTTGGCGGTAGGGACGGGGGCGTAGCCGATGGTGCCGCCATTGACGTTGTCAGCGAGCTTGAGGTCGTGGTAATTGATCGTCATGGCGGTCAGCCCGCTGCCGAACGATTCGGCTGTCGTGCCCCAATCAGCTGATGTGCTGCCCGGGGGGACGTGTCCGCTTTGCGCGAGCTTGGCGTAGTAGTCCAGTGCCTGGGTTCCTTCGGGGGTGTTGAACGCGGGCTTGCCGCTCTCGTCCGCGAGTGTCCCGTCTCCGCCGTATGATGCCAGAAGGGTCTTGAAGTCGTCCGTGGCCCAGTCTCCGACGCCTGCCATGGCCGTCGTGCCGTAGAGCTTCTTGTCGGGCTGCGTGAAGAACCCTGCTACCTGGGCATAGTCGTCCCAGGTCTTCGGGACGGTGAGGTCCTTACCGTACTTGGCTTTGAAGTTCGCCTTTTGGGTCGGGTCGTTGAACAGGTCACTGCGGTAGGCCATGACCGCCACATTCGACTGGATCGGCATTCCGTACACGTCGAATCCGGCGTTTTTGATAGCGGACACGTCCGGCTTCGCGGTGGGATCGGGGTAGCGTTTGATCGGGGAATCGGCGTTGTAGACGGCGGTGTCGTAGAACACCTTGGGGATGAAGTCGCCCACGTTGGATTGCGGGCTGCCAGGGTTCAGGGCGTCGTTCTGGATGTACTGGCTCAGGGGTTCGAGGTTCTGCACCAGGGCCGGCGCCCACGGGGTGTCGACGACGACAATGTCGTAGTAGCTGCTGCTGGACGCGAATTCCGAGAAGACCTTCTGCTGCAATGCGTCGTACGGCTGGTTGTCGATCTTCAGATCGATGCCGAATTTTTCCTTGAATTGGGGTACCAGCGATGCAACGGCGGCACTGTTGGCTTCATCGGTGGTGTAGAGCATCCGCAACTCTGTCGGTTTGGCCGCGGCGGTGCTGGGTGTTGATGACCCGCCCGTGCATGCGGTTGCCAACAAGGTGACGGTGAGTGCGGCTCCTAGGCCCGCTACGATGCGGGATCGCTTGACGCGAGAGAGAGATCGGATCATCCTACTGCCTTTCCTTAAGGGTTAATAGAGGTGCTTTGTGCCCGGTCGATTCGGGGTCGTTCGGAGGAACTTCTTGCCAGCCGCCCTTCTGCACAGAGCGTTGGACGGCGGCTGTGAGACAGGCAGCCCGCAGGCCGTCCTCGAACAGGGGCAGGCCATCCGGAACCGTACCGGATCTCACCGCGAGGTAGACATCGGATATGAAGGAGTTGAAGGCATCCTGATAGCCCTGCGGATGGCCAGCCGGCAGGCTGCAGTATCGGGCAGCTGATGGGTCAAGGGCGGCCGGATCGCGGACCAGCAATTGGGATCCGGCGCGGCGCCCGACCCACAGAGTTTCCGGTTGCTCCTGATCAAAGGTCAGTGTTTCCATCGTTCCCGAAATTTCCACGGCGAGGCGGTTCTTACGCCCCGGGGCGACCTGGCTGATCAGGAGCGTCCCCACGGCGCCGCCGCTGGTCTCGAACATCACCGAGACGATGTCCTCGGTTCGGACATCCCGGCCGCCCCGTTGACTGAAGGCGGTCCGGGTCAGGGCGGCCACGCGGCTTATCCGGTCATCAAGAATGAATTCGATGACGTCGCATAGATGGGAACCGATATCGGCGAAGGCCCGTGAAGGGCCTCCGAGGGTTTCATCGAGCCTCCAGTCGTCGTCTTCGCTGGACAGAAGCCAATCCTGAAGAAATGAACCCTGGATGGTCAGGACACGTCCGGTCTGGCCGTGGCGCACCCTGGCCCGGGCCTCCCGGACCATGGGATGAAACCGGTAGATAAACGGTACGGCGGCGGTGCGGCCCAAGGTGCGCGCCAGTGCGGTCATTGCCGCAGCGTCCGTCACATTCGTAGCCAGAGGCTTTTCACAGACAACATGCTTGCCTGCATTCAGCGCTGCCTCTGCTATCGCGCCGTGGGTGGTATTCGGAGTGCACACGTGGACGACATCGATCGCGTCGTCCTCGACGAGGTCCTGGACGGAGGCGTAAGCCTTCATGGCTCCCAGACGGTCTTTGGCGCGGCGGGCGCTGGCATGGCTCGAGGACGCGATGCCGGCGATTTCCGCCCCTGCGGCACGGGCGGCTCTGCTATGCACCTCAGCCATGAACCCGGCACCGACGAACCCGGCCCGTAACCGGGAAGGGGCTGTCGTGGTTCTGTCGTTTTCCATGCCGAAACAGTGACACGCACCCCGTGGCTTTAGTCAGTCACCAAGCAAAAGTCTGCACCTTTTGACGCTCTTGGCGATGGAATGCACACCGAAGTTGCACCTTTTGATGCTACGGGCGTCGCCGAGTGGACGGGAACGAGTGGGCACCTAACACTGAGTGGAGGCGAGGCCCTTTCGGGGCACGTGAGCGTGATGTGTCAAACCTCAAGCTCACCACTCACCTCTTTCAAGCCCCCCGAAATGGAGAGATATGGACAACGGCGGCCCCGGCGAACTCTTGCGTATTCTGCGGGACGGACGCCCGCGAACCAGGGCCGACCTGGCTGCGATAACAGGGTTGGGACGAGCTGCCATCAGTTCCCGCCTCGAGGCGCTCCTGGAACTCGGGCTGGTTGTACCGGTGTCTGATGCGGCTTCCACCGGAGGCCGCCCCTCGGCGCGGCTAGCCTTCAATCCGGGTGCAAGGCTAGCCGCTGCCGCCGACGTCGGCGCTACGCACGCGACCGTGGCTCTCACGGACCTGTCGGGAAGGATTCTCTTGGAAACCACTGAACGACTTGAGATTTCCTGCGGACCGGAAGCTGTTCTGGACCAGCTAGCAATGACGCTGCAGGGTCATTTGGAAACGGTGAAGCGTCCAGCAGCGGACATCGTCGCTGTCGGCATCGGGCTCCCCGGTCCCGTTGAACACTCCACGGGAAAACCGACCAGCCCCCCGATCATGCCGGGATGGGACGGATTCGATGTCCCCGCTTACGTTCGGCAGACTTTTGACGTCCCCGTACTGGTCGACAACGATGTCAACATCATGGCCCTCGGCGAGCGTGCCACACGCTGGCCCAACGAGGACAACATGATCTTCCTTAAAGTCGCCACCGGCATCGGCTCCGGGATTATCAGTGGAGGAGTATTGCAGCGGGGAGCGGCAGGAGTCGCTGGAGACGTCGGTCATATTGCCGTTTCCAAGGCGGCCGGAATTCAATGCCGGTGTGGCAAGACTGCCTGTCTGGAGGCCATCGCAGGCGGTCCGGCCGTCGCCGCCCATCTCCGCGAAAACGGACTCGAAGCAACCACCGCAAACGATGTCGTCTCGCTTGTCCGTTCCGGCGATTTGGCTGCTATTCAAGCCGTCCGGCAGGCCGGCCGCGACATTGGAGAAATGCTCAACATGTGTGTGAGCCTCATCAACCCTTCCCTGATTGTCGTTGGCGGATCCCTTGCCCAATCCGGAGAACATCTGATCGCCGGAATCCGTGAAACCGTCTATGCACGCTCAACGCCCTTGGCGACTCAGCACCTGAATATCACCCGATCCGAAACCGGCCCGGAAGCTGGAGTGGTTGGGGCCGGCATCTTGGCCATCGAACATGCCCTCGCCCCTCACCGACTCAATGATCTCGCAACCTAGCTGCATCCCGGCGGACACCAAAATATCGGGGCTCCGGGACCGAAAGCATCAACGTACCAAATAGAGATGCACACGGCTAAAATACGCCTAACAGCTGACGTCATTTCTGACCGGCCTTGTTTGCCACCGCGACCGCTACCTCAAAACGTCCCGGCCATTCCAAGGCACCGCCATGAAGGTTCACGCTGGCGAAAAAGGAGGATGGCATGCCTCAATCTGCGACTGAGAACAGCGGTCAGCTGCGACGATATGCAGTGCCGGAGGGGCTCAGTCCCGAACAAAGGTTCGAACACTGGCGAACGTGGTACGGCAGTGCTGTCGAAACTCCGATGCGGTTGGAAAAGTCGAAAGATGCTGCGCCCCTGTTTTTCACTCCTTCAGCCATTAGTCTTGCCGGGCCAGGCTTCAGCCTCATAGAAATGTACAACGCCCCCGCAGTGGGCTCGTGGGCGCCAAATCCCGACACCAGGGATCTGCGACTGGCCTACTTCAGGAAAGCGCCCGCCCTAACCCTCGCCCTCAACGGCGTGTCTGAGCCAGTACCACCGGGCTCCGTCAGGTTCATCGATACCTCGCTGGGCGGCGGTTTCGATGCGCCTGAGGGCTTTCACGCCTTACAGATCAACATCGCCCGCAGCAGCCTGGAGGTGAGCGAGGCCGCGCTAGGCTCCCTGCTTCGCCTGCCTGACCTCGCGAAGCACCCCATTGTCGGCACTTTCGTGATCCCGGCGCTGTTGAGTTGGAAGCGGCCGGGCATCGACCGGGTGGCATCGGGAACCGCAGACATCCTTCGATCCGTGATGGCGACCCTGGTGGGCTCCCTGCTCGAAACGCCGGTCGACGATGAGGCGCAGAAACCAGCTCTAAGCAGGGCTGTGAAGAAATACCTTGATGCCAGCTACGACAACCCCGATCTGGACGTGGCAATGGTCGCTGAAAAGTTCAATCTCTCCCGTCGCTCCCTGTTCTACTTTTTCGAGAATGAAGAACTCCACTTGGGTGAGCGTATACGCGCCTTGAGAACTCGAAGAGCGCTGGAGCTTCTCCTTCAGGCCGACGCGCAAAAAATAACCTTCTCAGAAATCGCGACTTCGTGCGGATTCAGCAACGTGCAAAGCATGCGTCGTGCCGTGAAAGAGTTTACCGGGATGAATGTGAGGGAGATCCACCGATCCGAGACCGTAGTTCGTGTTGCGCTGCAACAGCTGCGGGAGTCGCTGATCCCCTAGCGCCTGAGCCCGCAGGACCGATTTCCCAGGTTCTGGGCGGCGTTGCAGGCTGGTCAGTTCCTGAGCGGAGCGGCGGCCGGTGCCGATGCTGCGGGGACGGCGTTGTCAACGAGCGCGACGGCGATGGCGGCGGCGGTGGCGAAGGTGTCGGTGTTGAGGACCCGGCTGCGGGCCGAGGCGCCGTCCAGGAGCAGCGCCAGTTGCTCGCCGAGCCGCTCGGGGTTGGTGGCGCCGGCCTCGCGGGCCGTTTCGGTGAGCCGTCCGGCAAATGCCCTCTTGTAGTCACTGGCGAGTACGCGTGCCGGGTGACCCGGGTCGGGGATCTCGACGGCCGCCGCGATGAACGGGCACAAGGGCGAGTGGATATCGAAGACGGCGAGGAGCCGTTCGCGGGGTGTGAGGTCTGTGCGGTCGAAGACTTCGGGCAGGATGTCCGGATCGAATCGGCGTAGGTACTCGGCGATCAACTCGTCCTTGCCGGCGAAGTGCTGGTAGAGCGTCCGCTTGGACACCTGAGCCACCGCGCAGAGCTGGTCCACGCCGGTGCAGTTGATGCCTTGGTCTCGGAACAGTTGTTGTGAGGTGCTGAGGATGCGCTCTCGTGCGCCCCGGCCGCTTCGCAGGCCTCGCGGCCCCTTTTCCAACTGTGTCATACACCCAGCTTAGCCCAATCGGGTACCGATCTGTGTGCATAGCTTGCGCCCCACGCGACCGGTTGATACGTTAAGTACGCAGATCGGTGTACATAACATCGGCAAGTCACATGAATGGAGTAATCATGGGAAAGCTCGATGGCAAGGTTGCAGTGATCACAGGCGCGACTAGTGGGATGGCGCTGGCCGGTGCGAAGTTGTTCGTTGACGAAGGGGCCCACGTCTTCATTTCGGGCCGGCGGAAGGACGCGCTGGACGAAGCCGTCAAGCTGATCGGCCGGAACGTGACCGGCGTGCAGGGCGATTCGGCCGACCTCGATGATCTGGACCGTTTGTTCGAGATGGTCAAGCAGGAAAAGGGCACGATCGACGTGCTGTGGGCAAGTGCCGGGACGGGAGAGCAGGGCAGACTCGGCGAGATCACCGAGGAGCAGTTCGATGCCGCCTTCTCGCTGAACGCGCGCGGCACGCTCTTCACGGTCCAGAAGGCGCTGCCGCTGTTCAACGACGGAGGCTCGATCTTCATGACCGGGTCAAACGCGTCCCTCCGGGGCTACCCCGATTGGAGTGTGTACGCAGCGAGCAAGGCCGTGCTGCCCGCCTACGCACGGGTGTGGGTGTCCGAACTGAGGGACAGGAAGATCCGCGTGAACGTGCTGACCCCGGGCCAGGTCGCCACGCCGATGATGCTGGAGGTGATGGACGCGCAGATGAAGGGGCAGTTCGAATCCGTGATCCCACGGCGAGAGATGGGCCACCCTGAAGAGATCGCGTCGGTCGCGTTGTTCCTCGCTTCCGATGACTCGAGCTACGTCAATGGCATGGAGCTGGTGGTCGACGGCGGCACCACAGTGATCTGAACCACGCCAGGAATGCCGCGGCATACCCCCTCAACAACCCCGTCGCCACTACAGACCTCGAACGCGCACGAATGAGACAGATCGACAACTCGAGAACAAGAAAAGAGCACACCTCATGAGCAGCATCACACTAATCGGTACGGGGAACATGGCCCGTACCATCGGCACGCTCGCGGTGGCGGGCGGCAATACCGTCGAGGTTATGGGACGCGATCAGTCCAAGGCCGATGGCTTGGCCAAGGCTCTGGGCGGCGGTGCGACGACAGGCAAGTGGGGCGCCGTCCCCGCCGGGGACATTGTGATCACGGCCCTGTTGTACGACGGAGTCCTTCCGGTCGTCTTTGAGTACGGAGACGCCCTCGCACGCAAGGTCATCGTGGACATCAGCAACCCCTTCAACGCCACGTTCGACGGACTGGCCCACAGCGAGGAGACCTCGATCGCGCAGGAAGTCGCCAAGGTGGCCCCGGCCGGGGCGAGCGTGGTGAAGGCATTCAATACCGTCTTCCGCAATGTCCTGGAGAAGGGCCGGCCCGACGTCTTCATCGCAGGCGACAATGCGCACGCCAAGGCGGATGTGGCGGCATTCATCGGGAGCCTCGGGCTACGCCCCTTGGACGTCGGCGGCCTGAAAATGGCGCACTGGCTAGAAGGAATGGGTGTGGTCACGGTCGGCCTTGCCGGCAGCGGGGTCGGCCACTGGGACTTCGCTCTCGGTGCCAACGAATTCACCGGCTGAGCCCCTGGGCCCCGGGCCGAGCCCGAAGAGTTCGGCCCGGTTTCCGCAGGTCAGGGGGTCTTTGGCCCTCTGGCTGTGCGCAAATCAGCTTCTTTATGGGCCCTTTCGTCGCCGCTTTTGTTGGTGGCCGTTGGTGCGGGTGCCCCTTTCGTATGCGCAGGGCGGTAGGTCTGTGTTCTTGTTTCTTCATTCACGCGCGTCTTGGGGCGCCGCTGGATTCTCTGGGGATAAGGGTGGGCATGGATTTCCGGATGTGGGGTTCCTTGCCCGGGTTGACGATGAGATCGATGGCGGTGCCGGCGATCTGGGCTAGGGGCACCCGGACCGACGACAGCGGGGTGGAGAGCCTGGCCGAAAGGGGAGTGTCGTTGTATCCGACGAGCGCCAGCTCCTTCCCGACGGTGATCCCGAAGCGGTGCGCTGCAGCGATGATGCCCAGCGCTATGTTGTCGTTGGCCGCGAACACGGCCGTCGGTCGTTTCCCGGAGCCTCCGCCTAGCAGCGCCTCTCCGGCCGTGAATCCGTTCTCTATTCCGTAGCCGGCCGCGATCAACCATTCCTGGCGAGGGTTGATGCCGGCTTCGTCGAATGCCCGGCGTGCGCCTGCGAGACGCCCGACGCCGCTGGAGGTGAAGGAGGGTCCGGTCACCACCGCGATGTGGCGGTGTCCCAGATCGAGGAGGTGCCGGACGGCGAGGTATCCGCCTACTTCGTCGTCGCCGATTGCGGAGGGGCTCACGCCGTCGGTGCGCAGGACCAGGGCGTGCGTGACGCCGCGTTTGCGCAGCAGGCGGGGCAGGTCGTCGTCGAGCCGGGCTGTTGCCAGGATCAGCCCGTCGACGTTGCGGTCCAGCAGGGTTTCGGCGGCGCGGCGTTCGTCTTCGGGATCATCGCCGCTGGTGGCGACCATGGCAAAGTAGCCGCGATCCGACGCCGCGCGTTCCAGTTCCTCGAACATCAGTGCCATGACGGTGTCGCTCAGGCGCGGCACGAGCACCCCTAGCGTCCGGGTCTCCCCGCGGCGCAGGCTTGATGCGAAGGAGTTCCGGCGGTAGCCGAGTTCCTCGGCAATCTTCCGTACGTGCTGGGCCGCCGCCGAGCGCGATACCGGCCCTCGCTCGTCAAGGGCACGGCTGGCGGTGGAAAGACTCACGCCACTGGCCGCGGCAACGTCCCGCAATGTGACGCTTGCGCCTGATGCAGCCGGTTCCATGTGAATACTCCTGTTCGGGATTGTCCTAGAAGACACTCTATTTCCTCCTTGTGATTGGCAGGGCCTTGACAGTGAGCAGGACCACACCACACAATGAAAACGTTCCCGCAAACGTTCTCACATTGTAGCGGGACTACGATCAAGAAAACAGAGGAAGCTCTCATGACCATCGATCTTCGCGGGCTCGTTCCCGCACCTGTAACCCCGTTCAACCGGGACGGCAGCGTCGACGTCGACGCGATCCACCGCCTGGGTGGCTGGCTCGCCGGCGTCGAGGGCGTCAAAGGCCTGGTGGTCCTCGGCCACGCAGGCGAAGGGACCTTCCTCACCCAGGAGGAGCAGGCCCTTGTTATCCGGGAATTCAAGAACGCCGTCAATGGCGAAATCCCGATCATCGCCGGCATCACGGGGGAGGGCAACATGGTTGCCGCCCTTGAAGCCAAGCGCGCGGTCGAAGCCGGAGCATCTGCCGGTCTCGTCTACCCCTCGCACGGCTGGCTGCGCTTCGGATACCAAAAGGGCGCACCGCAGACCCGCTACAAGGAAATCTACGAAACGTCCGGGCTGCCGCTCATTCTCTTCCAGTACCCGGACGCCACGAAGGCCACCTACGATCTTGAGACCCAGCTGGAGATCGCCGGCCAGGAAGGGGTGTTCGCCACCAAGAACGGCGTGCGGAACATGAAGCGCTGGGACACCGAAATCCCCGTTCTCCGTGCTACCTACCCGGAGCTGCAGATCCTGACCTGCCATGACGAGTACCTGCTGCACACGATGTTCGACGTCGACGGCGCACTGGTCGGCTACGGCGGACTCGCCCCCGAGCCGCTCGTGGAGCTAATCGCAGCCGGCAAGGCCAAGGACTACGCCGCGGCGCGCGCCATTCACGACCGCCTCCTGCCGGTGACCAAGAACGTCTACCACCGCGGGTCCCACATGGAAGGCACCGTCGCCCTCAAGGAAGGCCTCGTCGCCCGCGGCATCCTTGAGCACGCTACCGTCCGGCCCCCGCTGCTTCCCCTGGCCGAAGGCGCCGGCGATGAAATCGCACGGGCCCTGAAGTCCGCCAGCCTGGGCAGCGTCACCGTTCCCGCCTGATCCTCCCCGATCCCAAGGATGGCGGGCCCAAGCGCCCGCCATCCTTCCCCCCAAGTTTCACTCTCTCCAATCTTGGTCAACGACGACCCCCAGCACCGCAGCTGGAGAAGGAGGACTCGCAAATGCGCGAGCTGAACAAGACCGCCCCCGCCCTCAAGGACCACCCGGCGCAGGCGGCCTCCGCAGCAGGTGCCGCACCCTCGGGCGGCACGTCCACGTTCTACACCCGCAGGGAAATCCGGTTCATCCTGGCCTTCGCCCTGCTGGGAACCCTGTTCGACGGTGCCGAGCTGAACCTGATCGGTTTCCCGCTCGCGTACATCTCCGACAGCCTGCACGTCTCCACCATCGCCCTGATCACGGTCGCCACGGTGCAAGGCTTCGCCTCCATCTTGGGCGGATTCGTTTTCGGCACCCTCGGGGACACCCTCGGCCGGCGCCGCACCTTCGCCATCTCCGTCCTGGCATTCGGCGTCGCCGCTACCCTCGGCGGGCTGGCCACCAACTATGAAATCTTCCTTCTGACCCGGGTGCTCGCCGGCATCGGCATGGGTGGCCTCTTCGGGCTTTCATTCTCGATGTTTACCGAATGCTGGCAGACCAAAAAGCGCGGCACCATGGGCGGCATCATCCAGTCCATGTACTTCGTCGGCGAAATCCTCACGGCAGGCCTCATTTACCTGTTCCTGTCCACCCTGGGCCACGACCTGGGCTGGCGGGCCGGATACATCGCGATCGGCCTGATCAGCCTCGTGATCGGGGCAGCATCACTGAAGCTGCTGCCCGAATCCAAGCAATGGCTCGCCTATCAGGAACACCGCAGGAACGGCACGCTCCCGCCGGAACTGCACCGCTCTAAAGTTCCGGTCATCGACATCTTCCGCCCGCGTTTCGCTTATGGGACCGTCCTGTTCATGATCCTTTCGACGGCGATGTTCCTGACCACCAACTCGGTGGGGGCCTACCTGTCCACCTACTTGCTCAAGACCCAGCAACTGCCCCTGGACACCGCGAGCCTGATCGTGCTTCTCGGCTACGTCTCCACGATCATCACCTACTCGACCACCGGTTTCATCTCCGACCGCATCCGCCGCAAGTACGCATTCACGGCAGCCTGTGTGTTCGGAACAGTCGGCTTCGTCTGGTTCCTGTCCCTGCTCACCTCGGGACACGCACACATCACCGGCGCGTTCTGGACAGCACCCGCGTTCTGGGCACTCATGATGTGCGCCGGCGGCGCCGGAGGATTCGGCGTACTCGGTGTCTGGATGTCCGAATTCTTCCCCACCCGCATCCGCTCCACCGGATCCAGCGCCAGCTACTACGTAGGACGTGGCCTTGGCGCCGGAGTCTTCCCCCTCTTCGCACTCACCCTCGCCGGCACCGTCCCGTTCGCCCTCGCACTCGGCATCATCGGCCCCGTGGCAGGCGTGCTCTTCTCCGTCCTCACGCCCGACCGCACGGGCCGCACCATCGCCGACCTCGAATAGCGGCAACAAGTAGGAGAAAGGAAAACCCAGGCACTCGTTTGTTCCGTTGTTCGCGCTCCACCGTGAACAACGGAACAAACGTCTCGTAAGGGACCGTGGGGACTGCGCATTATCCTGGGTATCCTGGCGGATGACCCGCGATAACGGACGTTTTGTCGTCCGGCCACAGGTGAATGATCGCCCCGATGGCCCGGTCTCAATCAGCGGAATGCCCTGTCAACAGGCCAACGCAGGACGAGCTACCTAGTTGCGACTCACTCTGGATTCGGCTTGTTGCGCGTCTTTCGTATTTTGCGGGCGTCGGACCGGAGCTGAATGATCCGTGCTGCACCGGCCGCGGCTACGAGGACGCCTCCGGCGACAGCGGCGATGAACAACGCCATGCCCAGAGGGACCGTGACAGCCAGTCCGAGGAAAAAGACGTTGACCGGCTGCTGGTTCTGCAGGATGAAGATGATCAGCAATATCAGCGCGAGCAAACCCACGACGACTGCGGCCCAAACGACGCCGGCACGGGTGGTTCTCGGCTTTGGGGCAGCGGAAGCGCCCTGCGGCGCGCCGGCTGGCGGTGAGGTGGATCCAGAGAATGGGGGACCGCCGGGCTGCGGATCGGGTCTCTCGGGTATCGCTTGGTTCGAGGTCATGATTGGTCATCCTTTTGTCGATTTTTTGCCTGCTTATCAAGCATCGCCTAGCCGGCTCCAGGAGATATGTCGTGCGATTGAGTCTTTGCCCGGTCCCGGGACGGGTCAGTCCGCACCCGGGTGTGCTGGGCGCTAAGCCTCTCGCCGTCGACGATTTCTTCTTCGTGTTTCTCTAGTTTCTCGCTGCGCTTGGTTCCGCGGGGTGGGAGCTGGATGGTTTCTTCGGCGTCGATTCCTGCCTGCAGTTCCCGCCCGCGTTCCATTTCGGCGTCGAACTCTGCGCCGAACAGGAGGGACATGTTCAATATCCATAACCACAGGAGCATCACGATGACGCCGCCTATTGCACCGTAGGTCTTGTTGTAGTTGCTGAAGTTTGCCACGTAGAAGCCAAAGCCCAGCGATGCGAGGATGAATGCCAGCAAAGCGATGAAGGAGCCGATGCTCATCCAACGGAACCGCGGCTGCTTCACATTAGGGGGCCACGAGCATCACCGCGAACACGGTGACTCCGAGCATGGTTGCCCGGAGTTTGATGAATCCGCGCCCTTCGTCCACTTCGTAGACGCGGTTCATGGCCCTGCTGAAGGCTCCGACATATCCGGACGCGGACCACAGGGCGGCGATGAGACCGAGTACCAGGGCGAAACCGGCCGATGTCGAGGTGGTGAGCTCTTCAATGGGAAGGGAAAGGACCGCGTAGTAGGTCAGCCCTGCGGCGGCGTCCGGGCACTGGTCCTTGCCGAACTCCCGGAAAGTCCTCTTGGTTATGTAGGTCCAGGTTGGCTTGGCGATGTCCGTGGGCCTGTCCGGTTTTCTGGCATCATCGGCATCCGGGGCTGTTGCTGCCTTGGCCTTGCTTCTTTCGGCGGGGCTGTTCGTCGTCATGGATGTCCCTCATTCCAAAGCGGGCTGGAGGCGCGCTGTCCTTTATGCCGTATTGGCCGGATAGCACGCCTCCGTGTGGATCCGTGTGGATCAGGCGGGCTGGATCCTGTCCCTGGCCGCTGTGGTGCTGTCCGTTACGTCTGAGACAGCGGTCTGGGATTCTTCCTTGACGTTTTCGACTGCCTCAGTCGAAGCGGACTTCAGGTTGTCCAGCGCTTCCTGGGCTGGTTCCTGGAGATCCCGGGCGACGTCCTGAGCCGCGGCGGCAAGTTCGGTGGTCAGGGGTTCGGCCGCTTCCTTCAGGGCCGCGGATGCCTCCTTTTCCTTCTCACTTGCCGGGATCAGGGAAGCCACCAGCAGCCCGGCCCCGAAGGCAATCAACCCGGCAGCCAGCGGATTGCCTTGCGTTTTGCCGGCGAGGCGGTGGGGCGCGTCACCTATGGCCGCACCGACGTCGTCGATTGCTGATCGGCCGCCGTCTGCCAGCTCATCAGCGGTACCCATGACGTTCTCCTTCACGCCGAAGACGGCATCTTTGACTTTCTCGGTTTGGCGTCGGACCACGTGTGACGGCGTCACCTTATCGGCCATTGCGTCAACGTTGGTGCCAAGGCGCCGGCGGGTTTCCTCGATCTCGGAACGGATATCATCCGGATTTTCACTCATCGTTGCTCCTCGCGTGGTTTGAGTGTTTCTGGGATTTCCTGGATTGTTGCCGCCGTCTGGGGCATGCCTTTGACGGCTTTGAGTTCCTTGCGGCCAATCGACGCCAGGACAGCCGCCGCGATCGCCCACAGGACAGCCACGACGACGGCGGACCAGCCCAAGCCCATCAGCTCGCCCAGTGCGTACCAAAGGGCGAGGGAGAGGAATAGGAGCACGAAATGTCCGGCAACGCCGGCGCCTGCCAGCATTCCGGCGCCTTTGCCTGCCTGCGCCGTGGACTGCTTCAGTTCAGCCTTGGCCAGCTCTACTTCCTGGCGCATCAGCGTGGAAATATCCCGCGTGACTTCGCCCAGAAGGTCTCCCAGCGATGTCGATTCCGCTTTGGCGTGCGCAGGCGTCGGCGGGATTTGGCTCTCGGTCATCGCGACTCACCGCTGGCGGGGTCGACGCCGGGCCTGCTTGCGCCGTCGATCTCGTCGTTTCCCGCCAAGGGAGCAGGAGGACCGAGACGATGCGAACGGTCACGGGTGAGTGGATCCTCGCTTATCCCGCCGTTAGGCCAGGGATCGGCTTCCGGCTCGCTGACCGGTGCGGGTTGAGGCAGGGTGGCATGCGCGCCGGTGGGCGCAACGGTCCCGTTCCCCGGGAGGGTGCCGGGGTTCGAGTATCCAGCAGTCGTGGCCGTTGGGCCGGGGAGCTGGACCCGGGGAGGGGTCACTGTCATCCCTGGCCCGGGGACGAAAGGTTTGGCTTCGTCGCCGGTGGGTTGGACGGGTTGGGCGGGGGCACGTCCGGTGGCCGTTCCTTGTGAGGAGCCGTCAGCGCTTGCGCCCAGTCCGCGGCTCAGGCGGCCGGCCAGGACGCCTGCCCCGGCGGCCAAGAGGAGAAACGTGCCAGGACGTTGTCGCGCGAAGGTCTTCACTTCATCCAGCAGGGAGCCCGGATCCCGGTCCTCCAGCCAGGTCGCCACGGATGAAGACCGTTCGGCGGCTTGCCGCACCAAATCCGTTGCAACGCCGGGTTGCTCCGAGGCGCTGGCCATGGATTGCAGTTCCTCCGAGATGGACCGAAGGCCTTCGGCGACTTTTTGCTGCTGCTTTCCGGCTTGGTCCGTGAGGTCCAGCCTGGCCTGCTCCAGCAGATCCCTTGCGCTTGAGTTCACTTCAGAGGCAACGTTCGCGATTTCGGATTTCGCGGTTTCGACGACGTTCTTCGCAGAGTCCTCGGCCTGCTTGGCCACGTTCCCTGCTTCGTCCTTGATGGTTTCCGTCGTCGGCATGCCGCTGTTCTGGGTATGCGGCGGGTGAATTTGCGCATCCGCTCGTTGCGCGGTGGCCGGCGGGGGCGTGTAGTTCCCGTCCCATTGGTTCTCTGTCATCTTCGCTCTCTTTCCAAGAAGGTCTGCTGCGGATCAAGAACCAGAAATACTGGCAGTTAAGATAGTAAGCATGCTTACCATCTGAGCGTAACCCCCTGTCCACGAATGGCCGGAGAGGTCCACGAACCGAACCGGGGATTGGCCCCGGCCTACGGGGCGTTCGCGGTCGAGGGTTGGGGAGGGCGATCGGCGATGCTTCCTGCAGCGACTATCGCGACGCATCGTCCGTGGGCGTGCCTGGGCCGGCTCCGCTGGGTTCCGCGCCATCGTTTCGGTGCGCAAGTTTTCCAATGGAGCTGGCGTCCAGACGCTGGAGGAGCGCTCTTGGTCCTGAATAGACTTCGACCGCTCCTGCCTCGAAAAGCTCGGCTGCGCTGGTTCCTCCGCATGTGAGCCCGATAGTTTCGATGCCGAGCCGGGAGGCAGCCTTGACGTCCCAGACGGAGTCGCCGACAAATGCCACATCCGCCGCCTCTAAGTGCAGCTTCTCAAGTGCGGCCAGGAGAATGTCGGGGGAAGGCTTGCTCTCAGCAACGTCGGCCGAACTCGTCGCGCAGTCGATCCAGGGTTCGGCATCGAGAACGCTTCGGAGCACCCGAAGATCGCGCTCATGTGCCGAGGAAGCCAGCGCCACGGCCAAACCGGATTCCGCGCACGCCCGCAGGAGCGTCCTTGCCGATTCGAAGGGTCGGATCGCCGGCCAAAATGTCGAGAATATTGCGCCGTGAGCGCGCTCGACGGTAACGCGGGTCTCTCGATCGGCGTTCGCAGGGAGTAGGCGCTCAAGCAGTTTGTCCCCACCCATGCCAATGTGGCGGTGGATTGAGGCCATAGGCACCTCCAGGCCCTGTTGCCGGAAGGCCTGCCACCACGCCATTGTGTGGAAATAGGTGGAGTCAACCAAGGTTCCGTCAACATCGAACAGGACTCCGACGTCTTTCGCGCTCTTCGTTTGGTCCTTCATGAACGGCAACCTTTCTCTGGCTGGCAGGCCCCGGCCAGGACGCGATTCCGGGTGAGGCAACCATGGGCCGACGGTCCGCGCCCGCCCCACCAGCCCCTAGGGCGGCAGGATATGGTAAGTATACTTACTGCAAATGCGATCGACGGTGAAGTGAAATCCGTTGACGCGGACATGCCGGTCAGGATCGAGTGCGCCCCGGCGGCCCGCTCCACCCAGGGATAGCAAGGCGCCGGCAAGGAACCCGTTGCCGTAAGGAGATCCAGTGGAGCATGAAAGTGTCCGGGCGCAAGGCCCAAGTGTAAAGCCCGTATCCAACGGCCGCCGCCTGGCCGGTCCCAGGCCGAAAATGACGGTCCGGATCGTCTCCACGGGCTCCCGGACGTCGCATGTGTACTCCCTGACGGCCCCCCAGCTCGGTGAGGCCGGTTTTCGTACTGCTGCACGGCATCGGAATGTCCCACCGCTACCACCGCAGGCTTCAAGCGGTCTTGGCCGGGCACGGGGACACTCACGCTATCGATCTGCCCGGTTTCGGCGGGACCCCCAAACCCGACCGGCAGATTACCGTCGCCGAGTGCGCCGAAGTCATAGCCGGGACGCTGGCAGCGATAGGGTGCCAAAGACTGGCCGCGATCGTTCCGGAGGGGCGTTTCCTTGAGATACCCGGCAAACCGCACGTCGTCCAGCACGGGGCGCCCGTGCGGATGGCGGCTGGAATACTCGCAATCTCCCGCGTTTGAATCTACACGCGGGGCTCGGTGGCACCACGCGCGCCTTCGTCTGCCATCTGCTCGACTTGCTTACATGAAGTGGGGATCGAAGGCAGAACCGGCGCCCCAGGTCTGGTGCGAGGGGCCGTAGCGCCAAAGTCACGCTTAGGGACATAGTAAGCACATTTATTAATCGAGGATATTCCCGGCCGCGGCCTTTTCAGGGACGCGCGGTGCCCCTAGGATTGGATTTGTTGCCCCGGACCCCGGCAGTGCTTTCTACAGGCGCGCGTTCCGGAGGAGACCCAATGCAAGTCAACGAGTCCAGGCCATGACTACTGATCCTCTCCGGGCAGTGGAAGAGGCCGCTGCTTTTACTATGTCGGCGGACTTCGACCCGAGCATTCCGCGCCCGAACTGCAGGCTGCGGTGGCCAGGGCCGTCACGGGCGGAGCCCCTATCAAAGACGTCGCGAACGCCGCACGCATGACATCGCTCGAGGTCCTCGATGCCGCCGACTCGCTGAGCTACGCCGACCGCCGCTCCTGGTGACACTGGAAAGGGAGAACCGCAAAAATGGCCACCTCGCATTTTGAATAAGGCACGCTGCCCGGAGTGTCAGGCCAACCCTGAATCCACCGTTATTGATTGACGCCATGTGGTCAGTGCTTCGACGACGAGGTCGTGGTCGGCCTTTTGCGGGAGTCCAGAGACTGTTGCGGTGGCGACGTGCCCGGTGCCTTCGACGAATATCGGGAATGCTCCGCCGTGGGAGGCGTAGCGCGCTTCATCGAACCATCCGTTGTCTTCCAGTCTGCCTCCGCCGAGCCGGCCTTTGAGTCCAACGAGCAGTGATGGTTCTGCGTACCGCTCAGTCGTTCTGCTCTTCCTCTGAACCCAAAGCTCGTTGTCGGGAGTCGCCCCGGGGAGGGAGACGTGGAAGAGGACGTGTTCGTTTCGGCGGATGTCGATGGCGACCGGGAGGTTCCGCTTGGTAGCGAGCTCCACGAGCAATAGACCCAGGGCCAGGGCGTCAGCCTGGTTGAAGCTGTTCAGATGAAGGGCGCTGACCTCGTTTTCGAGGCGTTCGATCAGTGAGTGCAGCGCGGCTTCGGGTTGTTCGTCGTGAGAGTCCGGGTCGAATTCCGGCTCGGAGCCAGGGATTGCGTGGTGGACCATGAGTGGTTTTGTTCCTCTCGGGTGGAGCGAGCTGCAGTCCTCAGCAATAACTCGGTGTGCCTAGGTGCGGGTACGCCAGGTTGCGGTTGAGGACCGGATCTTGAGCTGGGGCTGGATGAGGGCCAGCTGGGTGGGGATGTCCGCGTTGCCGTCAGCAAGGCGGGTCATGAGCATCTCGGCGCCTTTCGCGCCGACCTGTTGCGGGAATCCCGCGACGGACGTCAGGGGAGGGACTTGGCCGGCGGCGATGCGTGTGTCATCGAAGGATGCGACGGCGATGTCGCGGCCGGGTTCGAGGCCACGCCTGCGCATTTCATCGTAGATTCCTTGGGCGACGATGTCGTTGTACGCAATGATCGCGTCCGGTAGCCTGCCCAAGTCGAAGAGCCGGCTGACGGCGTCCGAGCCACCCTCGGGAGTGATGGGGCTGCGCAATTCATCCGAACTCCATACTTCGCAACCGTTTGGTTCCAGCGACTTGCGGAGTCCTTCTTCCCGTTCCGTGAGGGAAGAAGCGCTGCGGCCCCCGAGGAAGGCGACGCTTCTGCAACCCAAAGCGGCCAGGTGCTCCCCGAGTAGTGTGGCGCCCTTGACGTTGTTGCTGCCGACGTAGTCAAATCCAGGGAATCGCCGGGCGAGCAGTGCGAGCGGGACACCTGCCGCGTTGACCTGTTTGGCGAGCTTTTGGGGGTCGGTGTCCGGGGCCGGGAGCAGCAGGAGCCCATCGACCTGCCGTTCGATCATGGACGCAATGATTTCGTGCTGACGGTCGGCAAGGTCACGGCTGTAGCCGATGAAGATCGTGTACCCGGCATCGTGGGTGATCTCGTCGACGGCCATTGCCAGTTCGGCGAAATAGGGATTGATGATCTCGGTGACGACCAATCCGATGGTCATGGACCGGCTTTGCCTCAGGTTCGCGGCCGAGCGGTTGTAGACATAGCCGAGTTGATCCATGGCGTCGCGCACTTTGGCGGCCGTGCTTTCCGGGATACGGGAGCTGCCCCGAACAACGAGTGACGCGGTCGACTTTGAGACTCCAGCTGCTTTGCTGACGTCTTCGAGGGTGATGCGCGGGGTCATTCCAGGTTCCTGCCGGTGAGGTCGATAGGCGGGATAGCGGTGCTGCCCGCCTATCGACCTTACCAATCCGCGGTCTAGGAACCTTGTAGCTGCGCGGCGTGCTCCTCGTGGATTGCGTCCCTGGGGTCTTCCAGGCTTCGCCCTTTGGTTTCGGGGACTGCGAAGGTGGCTGCAACGGTGATGGCCGTCAGGAGTGCCAGGTATCCCGCGATGGGGAGCCAGGCTCCGGTCCCGGCACCATGGACCGCGCTCCCGCCTTCGGCGGTGACCGCGAGCGACATCAGCCAGGCGCCAATCAGGGGAGCGATGCCGCCGGCGATGACCGCGGATCCTTCCCGGGCGACCGACACTCCCAAATATCGCTGCCGGGAGCCGAAGAGTTCGCACATGAGGGCGCTTTGCGCGCCGAACATTCCCCATGTGCCAACACCGAGTCCGATGGAGACCACGAAGATGGTCAGCACGGTGTCGCCGAAGCTGAGCGCGTACCAGATGGGAAAGGCTGCGATCAGTTGGAAGATGGCGAAGGCGCGGTAGGTGCGGACGCGGCCGTATTTGTCGGTCAGCCAGCCGGCGAGGGGCACGACGGCGGCGCCCACCGCGGCGGCGAAGACGAGCGAGAGTGCCCCGATGGGTCCCTTCATGCCGATCGCGGCACTGGAAACGTACGCAATCGCAAGTGCCTGGTAGATGGACGAGCCGCCGTTTTCGGCCATGCGCAGTCCGATTCCCAGCAGGACGGTCTTCCCCGAGCGGTTGATGAGGGTCCTGAGGGGCCTTTCGGTGACCTGCTCGTGCCGTTCCAGCTTGGCGAAGGTGGGGGATTCCTTGAGGCGCAGCCGGATGTAGATAGCGACGCCGAGGATCACGACGCTGGCGAGGAACGGTACCCGCCACAGCCACGTGTCGGTGATCTTGATGGCCTGGTTGGTGTTCAACAGCAGGAAGTACACCAGCGCCGCGGCGACGGTGCCCATTTGGACGCCCAGGAAGGGCAGGGAAGCGACGAAACCGCGTCGGCGTGCGGGAGCGTATTCGGTCATCAGGATGGATGCCCCGGCCATTTCAGCTCCGGCTCCCAGGCCCTGCATCAGGCGCAACACGATGAGCAGGATCGGCGCCAGGATTCCGGCGCCCGTTCCGTACCAGTCGGCGGCCGAGCCGTTGTAGGTGGGCAGGACGCCGATGAGCGTGCTGGCTCCTCCCATGAGGAGGACGGTGGTAAGCAGCACGAACTTTCGCCCGAGCCGGTCGCCGAGGCGGCCGAAGATGATGCCGCCGAGAGGCCTGATGGCAAAGCCCAGAAAGTAGGTGCCGAAGCTAAGGACCAGGCCGGTCGCGGGGTTGTTTCCGGGGAAGAACAGCGGGCTGAACACCAGGGCGGAGGCCAGGCTGTACAGGGCGAAGTCGTAGTATTCCAGGGCGCTGCCGAGGGAGCTCGCCCAGGCTGCCCTGGCGAGGTCCCGGGTCGAAATTCTGGCGGCTACCGCCTGCGGGTGGGTTGTTGGGGGACTAAGGCTCACGACGGAGTGCACCTAACTGTGGGGTGGGATGTGGTTGATGAACGGAACCTGTTCGGGGACTGAGGTCCTTGAGGATGGTGTCTGCGACGCGAAGTGCGTTGGCTGCGATGGTCAAGGCCGGGTTGAGGGCTGCCGAGGAGGGGAAGAAGGAACTGTCGACGATCCAGAGGTTCTCCAGATCGTGTGCCCGGCAGTCAGGGGTGAGGACACTCGTGCGGGGGTCGTCGCCGGCGACGGCCGTGCCGCATTGGTGGGAGTTGGTCTCGATGCCCATGCGTTGGGTTAAGGCCGCGGGATATCCGGCTTTGCGGACGGCCCGGCGGACGCGCCTTACCAGCTCTGCATGCGGCTCGAGGTTGTTCGGCTCCCACCAGACGTGGATTTTGCCGTTGACGATGCTGATGCCGTTGCTTCGCCGCGGCAGGTCTTCGGTGGTGAGGTAGATGTCGATGCTGCGGTCCGATATCGCCTTCAGGATCGGGGTGGGCGCCCAGGTGCGGGCCATTTTCAGCATGCTCGCCCGCAGCTTGCCGAGCATCTGCAGGTTGCCCAGCGGATAGGGGGTGGTAGGGCCGGCCTCATACCAATCGTTGAGACCGAGGGTCTTCTGCCAGAGGGTCCGGTTGACCTTGAATGGATTGATTCCGATGAAGAAGGTGCTGTTGTGGACCATGTAGTTCCTGCCCACAAGCCCTGAGGAATTGGCCAGTCCTCGCGGATGTTCAGTGGTCGCGGAACCCAACAGCAAGGCCGCGGAGTTGACTGCCCCGGCAGCGAGTATGAACCTGGCAGCCTCGATGCGGATGACTTGGTCGTTGCGTTCTGCCAGGGCGGCGACAATCGTGCGTCCGTCGGCCCCGAGAACCAGCCGGGTGACTTTGGTGTCTGTCATCAGCGCGACGCCGGCTTCCACTGCGGGGTCGATGGCGACTTTCTCGGCGTCGGACTTCAGTCCCGCTTCATTCGGCGCGCCGTCGCTCGTGGCGCACAAAGCACGCTTCTCCGGAGTGTCGGCGTCGAGCCCGTTGGCCATCCTGAAGGGATGGAGCCCTTGGCTCCGCAGGGAATCCGCCAGGCCCTGGATGGCGGGTTCGTGGTCCAGCGCAGGATAGGGGTAGCCCTCGGAGTGAACCGGTTCGGTGGGATCTTCGCCGATCTGGCCCCGGACCTTGAAGAGCTTTTCGGCCCGGGTGTAATACGGTTCAAGGTCCGCGTAGTTGAAAGGCCACGCCGGCGATATCCCATCTGCATGCCGTGTTTCCTCGAAGTCGCTGGCACGGAACCTGGGCAGGCAGGCGCCGTAGACCTTCGTGTTGCCTCCGACCCAGTAGTAGACGCCGGGTTTGAAGGATTCGCCGGTGCGGCCATTGAACCAGGACTCCGCGTTCTTGTACCGGCCCTTGAGATAGACCTCGTCCAGATCGGAGTTTTGCGGCTCAGCTGGCAGGCGGTGGCCACGTTCGATCAGCAGGACCTTGGCACCGGAGTCCTTCAGGGCGTAGGCCATGGTGCCGCCGCCCATGCCGGATCCGATGATGGCGATGTCGGTATGGATCACCTCGTCCGGGTACGCCGGTTCTGCCGGCGTCTCCGGACGAGGTGACTCGTCGATGGTTTTCCAGGACATGGTGCTTACCGGCCTTGCCGTGCCTCGGCGTACTGCTGGATCTGGTCCATGGTGTCCAGGAACCAGTAGTCGCCCCACATGACGGATTCGTCGACGCCCAGGTCCTTGCCTTCGTGGTAGCTGCCGTGCTTGAGCACGCCTTCCCAGCCCTCGTCCGGACTGGCCAGGAAGTCGTCCTCGCTCAGGCGTTGCAGGATGTTCACTGCGTAGTCGGCATAGATTCCGGCTTTGGTGCGGTCCTGGACGAGGCCTGCGAGCTGCCAGAAACCGCCGGCCGCCGCGGCCGCAGCGGAGGTCTCGTACAGGCGGACGGGGTTGGGTTCTTCCCAGTCGTTCGGCGGCACGAGACGGTCGCCGGTCTTTTCGATGTAGAAGTCAGCTGCCGCGATGGCGGTTTCGAGGAAGCGGCGGTCGCCCGTGAAGCGGTAAACGGTGCCGAAACCGTAGAGGGCCCAGGCCTGCCCGCGTGCCCAGGAGCCGTCGTCGGCGTAGCCCTGTTGGGTGGTCTGCTTCAGGAACGCGCCGGTTTCGACGTCGAACATTCCTTCGTGGGAAGCGGAACCGTCGCCGCGCATCAGGAAGCGCCGGGTGGTAAGGCAGTGGTCCACGGCTTTGCGGGCCATGTCCTGGTCCCCGGTTTGCTGGGCGGCGTAGAGGGCCATATGGATGTTCATCATGATGTCGATGAACAAGCTGTCAGGCTGGCGGAAGCTGGGCATGTACTTTCCGGCTTCGCGGTAGCGGCTTGCGGTGGTGCGACCGGCCTCGACCACAACGTCGCGCTTGGTGGTGTCACCGGTTGCTTCGAACCAGCGACGGTACGTGGACCAGAACAGGAATCCGAGGTCGTGGACGGTGTCATCGCTCTTTCGTTCTTCGATGAGTTCGGAGTAGTGCTCGGCGGCGGCGCGGAAGCGTGGCCGGTCTGCCTCGTCGGCGCGGCGGGAGAGCATCCAGAGCTGGCCGCCGAGGAAGCCCTCGCACCAGTTGGTCCAGGCTTCGCCATCGACGACCCATTTGCCTTCCTCGGTATACAGCGGAAACCGGTCAGGGTGCGCGGTGATGAGTCCGGTCAGTTTGGCTGAGGCGGTTTTCCAGGCTTTGGAGGCGGCTTCGGCGAAGCCCGACGGGACTTCGTAGCCTGTCGGGAGCGTGAGAGGCAGGATGGCGGGCAGCACAGCGGATGCGTGCGCCGGTGCGGTGGTTGTGGTGGCAGTCATGTTCGTTTCCTTTGGAGGGTTCCGGGGGTCAGGCGCGGGGCGCGTCGGGGGCGTCGACCCACCGGGTGTGCCGGGTGCCGACCTGCAACTGGATGGTCTTGAGTTCGCTGAATTCTGCGAGGGCCTGGCGGCCAAGCTCACGGCCGATACCGCTCTGGCCGTAACCGCCGAACGGCACTTCGGGGTAGCCGTCCATCCAGCGGTTGACCCAGACGGTCCCTGCGCGCAGGTCGCGGGCAGCCGTGAGGGCCTCGTTGATGTCGTTGCTCCAGATCCCGGCTGACAGCCCGAACGACGTGGAGTTCGCGATGCCAATCGCTTCCTCGAGCGTGTCGTAGGGGAGTACGGAAAGGACAGGGCCGAAGATCTCATCGGTGGCGATGGACATCTGTGCCGTGACGTCCGTGAAGACGGTGGGCTGGTAGAAACGGCCGTCCAGGCCGGTGTCGAGGCGGCCGCCGCCGGTGAGCAGGTGGGCCCCGGCTGCGCGGCCCTCGGCCACATAGCGTTCGACGACGGCGAGTTGGGTGTCGTTGACGAGCGAACCTACCAGCGTGTCGGACTTGAGCGGATCGCCCACGCGCATGTGCTGTGCCCGTTCGACGACGGCGGCGGCGAACTCGTCGGCAATTGATCGGTGCACAATGAGGCGGCTGCCGGAGTTGCAGCACTGGCCCACGTTGAAGTACCCGCCGAACACGCCCGCGTCCACTGCGGCCGTGAAGTCGGCGTTGGGCGTGATGATTTGCGGGTTCTTCCCGCCCAGTTCGAGTTCGACCTTCTTCAGGTCCCGGCCGGCCGTGGCGGCGATGTTCTTGCCGACACCTGTTGAGCCCGTGAAGCTGACCATGTCGATGCCGGGGTGTTCAGCGATGGCCGAACCGACCACACGGTCGCCGGTGACGATGTTCACGACGCCTGCGGGGAAGCCGGCTTCGCGGATGAGGCGGCCCAGCATCACGGTGGTGGCGGAGGTGCTTTCGCTCGGCTTGATGACCGCGGTGTTTCCGGCGGCGAGGGCGAACGGGAGCTTCTGGCTGATGATGAGGAGCGGGAAGTTCCACGGCGTGATCATCCCGACGACGCCAATCGGTTCGTGGACCACAAGCGCCAGGGTGTCAGGCCCCAGGGCGTTGTGGGCGTCGCCCTGGGTGTTCCTGGCCAGGCTGGCGGCGTATTCCCACAACTCGGCGGTGCCGGCGACTTCGTTGCGGGACTGGGTGATGGGCTTGCCGGTTTCGAGTGTTTCAGCCAATGCCAGTTCTTCCGCGTCGCGGCGGACAAGGTCGGCGACTTTCAGCAGCAGCTTGGAGCGCTCGGATCCGCTGGACTTCCGCCAGCCGCCCTCCAGCGCCTTTCGTGCGGCGAGAACGGCACGGTCGACGTCGTCCTTTCCGCCTTGGGGGAATGAGGTCACCTCGACCTCGTGTGCGGGGCTCAGCCGGGTGAAGGTCTCGCCGCTGCGGGCCTGGACGTCTTCACCGTCGATGATCATCGGCCGGTAGGTGGGCTCGACGTCGTCGAGCGTGTAGTTCCTTGTTTCCATTTCGGGTGTCCTTAGAAGATGTTGTGTGGGTGTCCGGCTCGTGGTGTCAGTTGTCCGTGAAGTGCGCGGAGCGCTTTTCCCGGAACGCTGCGACACCCTCGGCCAGGTCGTCGGTGGCGGCCGCGAGGCCGCCGGCCAGGGCCTCGAGCACGCGGGACGGAGCGCCGTCGGCAGCCGCGTCGACGAGCTGCTTGCCCAGTTGCACGGCCAGCGGGGCTCCGGCCAGCAAGTCAGCGCTGAGCTTTGCGACGGCCTTTTCAAGCTCCGCTTGGGGCGCGACGGCGGTGGCCAGGCCCCAGCCGACGGCTTCCTCGCCCGAGAGTTGCCGCCGGGTCAGGACAAGTTCCTTGGTTCGTGCGCGGCCCACCAGTTCCGTGGTGCGTTCAGTGCCACCCCAGCCGGGTACGGTGCCGAGTCCGGTTTCGGGAAGGGCAACGCGTGCTTCGGCGGCGATGACGCGGAAGTCGCACGCCAAGGCAAGTTCCAGCCCGCCGCCGAACGCGAGGCCATCGACGACGGCGATACTGGGCTGCCGGAGTCCGGCGAGCGCATCGAAGGCCCGGTGGCCGGTGGCGATCCAGTCCCGCCACATGCCGGCGGCGGAGAGATCGGCGAAGTGGTTGATGTCCGCGCCGACGCAGAAGACCTTTTGACCGCCGGTGCGCACGATGACGAGCCGGGCCGTGGAGGCGGCGACTTCGCGGGTTGCCGCGGCCAGGTCCTCCAGCAGGCCCAGGGTAAGTGCGTTGAGCTTGGCCGAGCGGTCGATCAGAATGTTCGCGGTGTATCCATCAGCGGAGTACTCCACGGTCACCTGTTCGGTCGCTTCTTTGGCAACCGGTGCTGTTTCGGTGCTCATGGCTGCTCCTTTCGTAGGCCGCCGAGTTCGCCGGCCAAGTGCTCGGCGGCGCGCAGGACGATAGCCCAGATGGTCAGGGTGGGGTTGATGCCGGGGCAGCTGGGGAACGCCGCGCCGGAGTACATGAAGAGGTTGGGGGTGTCGTGGACCGCGAGATGCTCGTCCAAGACCGAACCGGCAGGGTCGTGGCCGAAGCGGGCACCGCCGAGGTCGTGACTGGAGCCGACCCCGGTGAAGTAGGGGCCTTGCCAGGTCTTCGTTGCTCCCATGTCTTTCAGCAGGCCGGTTGCGCGGTCTGCCATCCAGGCGGCCAGTCGGCGCTCATTCTCGCGCAGCCTGTATGTCACCCGGACCAAAGGCATGCCGAGTCCGGAGGAGTCACGGTGCCGTGGGTCGATTTCCAGGCGGTGCGAGGCGTATGGGAGGGCGTCGGGCTGGATGCGGATGACTCCTTGCTGGGACCACAGTTTTAAATGGTCGCGGTAGCCGGCGCCCCAGCGGCGGACGTCTTCGGGGAGGGTTTCGCGGGCGATCTGCAGTGGCAGGGCCTGCTGTTCGGCGCCGAGGGTCGCACCGCCGATGAAGCCGTGGTCCAGGGACCTGAATTCGGGGGAGAGGTAGTCGTCCAAGACCACGCCCTGGGCGGCAGGGCCGGTGTGGCGGTTGAATTCGATACCCGGGAAGAGGGCATCCACGTGGCCGAACATCTTGGTCATGTAGTGAAGCCCCAGTTGGCCGGTGTTGTTACCGAGGCCGTTTTCGTGACGGGAATCGGCCGAAAGGTACATCAGGCGCAGGTTTTCGTAGGTGTACGCGGAGAGGATGACGGCCCGGGCGTACTGGCGGCGGACCCTGCCCAGGGGATCGACCCACTCGACGCCGCGGGCGGCACCTGACTCATCCATGATGATCCGGGTGACGCGGGAGTGGGTGCGCAGTTCGAAGTTGCCGGTGGCGATGGCGGCAGGCACCGGGCCTAGGCCGGGGTGCCAGCGGTCGCCGCGGAAGGATCCAAGGCCGTTGTTCCACGCGCTGTAACCGGTGGCAGGCCGCCCGCCGTAGGACTCGGTGGTGAATCCGACGGGAACGGGGTGCGGGTGCAGTCCGGCGGCCTTGCTTGTCTCCGTGAACTTGTTGCCCAGGATGAACGGCCGGGTGGGCGGCAGCGGCAGGGGCTTGCTGCGCCGCACGAAGGGGTTGGATTCGTCACCGGCGATGCCGATCAGGTGTTCGAGCTTCGTGTAGAAGGGTTCCAGGTCTTCGTAGCTGACGGGCCAGTCGGCCAGGGTGCAGTCCTCGGGGAGCGCTTCCGGTCCGTAGAGGCCGTCGTAGTGGCTCTTGGGGGCGAATTGCCAGGGGTGGAAGCGCCGCAGCCAGGATCCGTAGTGTCCTGCGGAGCCGCCGACGCCGTTGACCATCCGGCCCAGGGAGAAGGTGGCTTCGCGGCTGTCCTCTTCCTCCGCGGTTTCGCGCCAGCGGGGGGTCTCCTGTTGGAACTTGGGTCCCAGGCCGCCTCGCGTGTAGTAGGCGTGTTCGAGTTCGTCGGGGAGGAATTCGTCCAGGGGACGGAACGGTCCGGCTTCCAGGCCCACCACGTTCAGGCCGGCCTCGGCGAAGACCTGGGCGCTCAGCCCGCCCATGGCTCCGACGCCGATGAGGAGGACGTCGACTTCCTCGGTCATTTGCGGGTTCACGGCGTTCTCGTAGCCAAGCTGCTTGAGCCGGTGTCCTTCGGTATCCCGGGGGATCCCCCGCATGGCATCGGCAAGGGTCTTGATCACTCCACCCTTGGTCACATGTTCGGTGCTGAGGTTTTCCTCGGCCGAGTTTTCCAACCAGACGCCGGGGTGCTTGAGGAACTTCCAGCCGACACCGTCCTTGTTTCCACCGTGGGCAGGATCCGCGAAAAGGCCTTCCTGCAGGTGCGCGACGACCAGCCCGAAGAGCTCCCGCTGTTCCTTCGCAGGAAGCTGATCGGTCAGTTCGCCTTGTTCGAGCAAGACCAGCACGTCGGTGCGTTCGTCCAGTGTTAGCGCGGCGAAGTTCCGGCCGTGCTTGTCCTCCGCATACCGGTCCAAGGCACCAAAGAGCCATTGGTACCGGGGCAGTTCCTTCCGGCCGTAGCCTTCCAAGGTCAGATCCAGGTAGGTGGTGACTCCGGCGTCGCGGACGTCGGGGCTTTCCCCGTCGGAAGGGAACATGGCTTCGAACAGCGCGTCGGCAAGTTCGGTTTCGTAGGGCGTGAGAATGCGGAAGCTTTTCATCGCGGGAGTCCTTTCAAGTGTTTCGGCCGTGCGTCAGTGCGCGGCCAGTGAAGGGGTGCGCTGTTCGATCCGCTCGTGCAGCGGCAGCGTCGGGAGGTGGATGCCGACCGGTGCGTCGGCGAAGAGGGCGAGGTCCATGGTCCGTAGATTGTCGGAGACGATCAGCGGGAACTCGCTGCGGTCCAGGACGTCTTTTTGGAGATCCACGCCGGGGGCGATTTCAGTGACGACGAGTCCCTTGCTGGTGAGCTCCAGCACCGCGCGTTCGGTGATGTATTTGACCTTCTGGCCGCGCGCCAAGGCACGGGGCCCAGAGAAGGTGATGGCCGAAACGTCGTTGACCAGCTTGGTGAAGGGGCCATCGGCGCGGATGTCCAAGCCGTTCCCGCCGGCCACGATGTCGCGGCGTCCGGCGGTGAAGGCGCCCATGAAAATGATCTCGGGAGCCGAGGACGTGATGTCGGCGAAGCCGCCGACGCCCGCGGTGACGTGGCGCTTCTTGGGCAGGTGGTGGACGTTGACATTGCCGAGCCGGTCGATCTCCAGGAAGGACAGCAAAGAGCGGTGGAAGCCGCCGCCTTGCAGGAGGGTGAATTGGTCGATGCTGGGCATGATTGCGTCAGGGTTCTGGGCGCATCCGAACGCGAAGTCCAGCAGGGGGATGCCGCCTACGGCGCCCTGTTCGATGACCCAGCTGACTTCCCGTCCCTGCTCTTCTTCGACGAGGACGTGGGGGACCAGTGCCGAGACGCCGAAGCCGAGGTTGACGATCTCGCCGGCCTTGAGTTCCTGGGCGGCGCGACGGGCGGTGATCTTCTCGATGGAGAAGGCGACGTGGGGGAGCGAGCTCAGGGGCCTGCGCAGTTGCCCCGAGATGGCGGGGTCGTTCGCGGTCAGGGTGGTCTGGAGCTGGTCCTCGGCGATGACGATGGCGTCGACCAGGATCCCGGGAACTTTCACGTGCTGCGGGTGCAGGCTTCCTGCTTCGGCCAGACGCTTGACCTGGGCGATAACGACGCCACCGTTGTTATGGGCAGCGTAGGCAAGATCCAGGGCCCCAAGTGGTGATCCTTCGTCTTCGAAGGTCAGGTTGCCGTATTCATCGGCGGTGGTTGCCCGGATGATGGCGACGTTGGGGATAACTGAGGGGAAGAACAGCCATTCCTGCCCTGCCAGGGTGGTTGTCTCGACGTGCGCGGCGGGGGTGGTGTTGTTCATCCGTCCGCCTTGAAGGCGGGGGTCGATGAAGGTGTCCAGGCCTACCTGCGTGAAGACTCCCGGTTGTTTCGCCGCCGCGGTGCGGTGCATCTGGTAGATGACGCCCGAGGGGAAGTTGTAGGCCTCCACTTCCTCGCTCTCGATCATCTGCCAGATCAAGGGCGGCTCCGCGCTGGAGGGTCCCGAGGGGTAAGACCCGGCGATGACTTTGTGCAGCAGACCGGGGCGGGCGATGTGGTCGATGCCCTTCACTCCGTACATGTCGCCCGCGGCAATGGGATGCACGGACGTCAGGTTCGTCGGGTGGGAGGTTTCCTCGAACCGCTGGCCGATCCCGGCCAAAACGCTGTCCGGGCACCCGAGGGCGCTGGAAGAACTGACGGTGATGACGTCGTCGTCGTTGATGAGCTCCGCTGCCTCGCGGGCCGTGAGGATCTGTACCTTCTGCATGGTGTTCTTTCTGGGGTCTTAGTTGATGTGGACGGTGCATCCGGAGAGCGCGGATTCCTGGGCTGCGAGGGCGACTTTGAGGGCCAGCAGCCCGTCCTTGCCGCTCGCCGTCGGGATGCCCGTGCCCTCGACGGCGGACGTGAAGGCGCGCAGGTTGATGACATAAAGATCATCGGAGCAGTCGACGTCGATGGTTTGGCTTCCTGACTCGG
Organism: Arthrobacter gyeryongensis; assembly: GCF_039543785.1. Taxonomy (NCBI): domain Bacteria; kingdom Bacillati; phylum Actinomycetota; class Actinomycetes; order Micrococcales; family Micrococcaceae; genus Arthrobacter; species Arthrobacter gyeryongensis. Next base: position 12,378 of record NZ_BAABKK010000031.1, on the reverse strand, counting down.
TAGTCAGGACCAGCTGGCCTTCGGTCTCCTGCGTCATGGCGTCGGTGACAATGAGGGTGCCGGCGGTGCCGTGGACTTCCAGGGAAGTCTTCGCGTAGCCGACCGTGAAGGAATCATGGGTCTGGGCGAGGACGGGAGCCTGGCCGTCCCGCTCGTACCGGATCACGGTCATGGCGGCGTCTTCCTGGCCGCCCGTGTTCCAGGCTGCTTGCTGGACGGCGACGGCGCTGACCGCCACCGGAGTGCCGAGCAGCGGGTTGAGGACCGAGGCGTCGTGGCAGGTGATGTCCAGGATCACCCCGCTGCCGGGGGTGCCTTGACCGAGCCGCCAACCGCGAAGTCGTTCCGGCAGGAGAACGGCGTGGGCAACCTTTGCCGACAGGACGGTACCGATGGTTCCGGCGTTCACGAGCTCCCGGACTTTCGCATGCAGCGGGCTGCCTGGCAGGTGGTGGTTCGCAGCCAGGATCAGGTCCCGTTGCTCCGCCAAATCCACCATCGCCCTTGCCTCCTCGACGCTCAGGGCCAGTGGCTTCTCGCACAGCACATGCTTGCCGGCCCGAAGTGCCCTGATGGCCTGGTCGAAATGCTTGTCGTTGGTGGAGGAAATGTAGACCGCGTCAATGTCCCAGCCCAGAAGCTCGTCCAGAGCGGTGGTGACATTGGGCATTTCGTGGCTGGCCGCGAAGTCCCGCGCCCGGTCTCCGGATCCGCTGTAGATCCCGACGGCGTCGCCTCCACTTGCGCGGATGGCGCCGATGACTCGGGTCGCAGCGATGTCGCTGGCGCCGATGAGGCCCCATTTCAGTGCTGTCATTGATTTCTCCTTAGGTTCTAGGTCGCCATTGGGCGGTGGAAGCGCGGATCTTCAGCGCCGGTTCGATGAGGGATCGTTGGGGATCCAGCGAAGAGTCCCTTATGCGGTTCAACAGCATCTCCGCTGCTTTGCGGGCGATGAGTTCCGGGTAGGTGGCCACAGAAGTCAGCGGCGGGAGCAGCAGTTCGGCCATGGCGATGTCGTCGAAGCTCGCCACGGAGACGTCCCGTCCCGGTTCCAGGTTCCGCCGACGCAGCTCGGCATAGATCCCGAGCGCCACCGCGTCGCTGTAGGCGATGATGCAGTCTGGCCAGATCCCCTGGTCAAGCACCCGGGCCACGCCCTCGGAACCGCCGGCAGCATTGTTCGTGGTGGTAGCGGCGGACAAGGATGCGTCGAAAGCCACGCTGCTTCCCGCAAAGCCGGTTTCCAGGCCCTTGATACGTTCGGTACGCGCCGAAGAATATTCAGGGCCCCCAATGAGCACCGCCGACGCTGCACCCAGGGAGGACACATGCCTGGCCAGCCGCTGCCCGGCCAGAATGTTGTCCGGGCCGACGTAGTCCATTTCTTCGGAGAAATAGCGCGCCAGCTGCAGGACCGGTACCGAGGAGCGGTCAACGATCTGGCAGACCGGGGCCAGCTCGGTTCCCTCAGCGGGCAGTAGAAAGATTCCATCGACCTGCTGCTGGACCATCGTCTCGAGCTGAAGGGCCTGCCGCTCGACGTCATCCCGGCTGTAGCCGACCAGGAGCGTGTACCCGGCTTCATGCGCGGCTTCCTCGATGGTCATGGTCAGCCCGGCAAAGTAGGGGTTGCGGATGTCCGTCACGATCAGTCCGAGAGTCATCGACTGACTGCGGCGCATGTTGGCCGCGTGCCGGTTATAGACGTAGCCCAGCTCTGCCATCGCCAGCCGGACGCGGTCCGAGGTCGCTTCCGGAATGCGGGAGCTTCCCCGCAGCACCAGCGAAGCGGTAGATCGAGATACTCCAGCCGCTCGGCTGACATCGTTCAGGGTCACCTTATTCATCGATCCGCACCTCCTTTCGTGCTTGGTCTCACATTTCTATCATGTTTCCATCCACTGCGATAGATCGATCTACTAGAAATCTACCGCCAATAGTTTGCTGAAATTCGAGACAATTCGCATCGTGGCTTCATCACGATCCGCCGATTGGGGCTGCATGATCCCGCTTGTGAAGAAAAGTATTGCATCGATCTACTTAAATATGTAACCTGAACCACAACGCAGGCTGAAGCCGGCCTTGTCCGGCGTCTGACAACCCAAAGGAGAGTAGTCATGCGTTCTTCCAACAAACTCAAGATCTCAATGGCCGCAACGGCCGCGGCAAGCCTCATCGCCGTCACCGGATGCGCCGCCAACACTCCCGCCGGAAGCTCGAGCGGGGCCGGCACCAACAAACTTGAGATCACGTCCTGGTGGACCTCCGGTTCAGAGGCGGACGCGCTCAACGTGCTCATTGACGGGGTGAAAAAGGCCTCGCCTGGCCTTTCTGTCGACAACGCCGCAGTGTCCGGCGGCGGCGGATCCAACGCCAGGCAGGCGCTGGCAGCACGACTCCAGGCCGGCAGCCCGCCCGACACGTGGCAAGTGCACCCGGCAGGGCAACTCAAGAGCTACGTCGATGGGGGCCAGGCCGCCGATTTGACGGCACTCTGGACCGAGGGAAACTGGGCTTCCCAGATGCCCAAAGACGTCGCCGAAGCACAACAGGTCAACGGCAAGTACTACACGGTTCCCATCGGGGTCCACCGCGGCAATGTCCTGTGGACCAATCCCTCAGTGCTCGCCAAGGCGAACGTCACAATCGACCCGGCCGCCGGCGTCGACGGCCTGATCAGCAGCCTCAAGCGGGTGCAAGCATCGGGTGTAACGCCGGTTTGCCTGGGGGACAAGGACATCTTTGCCTCCGCGGAACTGCTGGAGTCCCTCATCATGTCCCGGGCAGGCGCGGATAACTGGAAGAAACTCTTCACCAACCAGTACTCCTTCGACGCCCCCGAAGTGAAACAGGCGCTGGAAGACTACAAAACGATCCTCTCCCTGGCCAACAAGGACCACTCGGCCATCACCTGGGACGAGGCCGCCAAGAAGATGACCAACGGCGCTTGCGCCGTCAACCTCATGGGCGACTGGGCCTACGGAGAACTTCTCAACGCCGGCAAAAAGCCGGGGACGGACTTCGCATGGGTGGTGTTCCCCGGGAAAGAAGACATCTTCGACTACGTGGGTGACGGTTTCTCCATCCCCGCCAACAACATCCCGCACGCCGATGCGGCAAAGGCGTGGCTGAAGACCTTGATGGATCCGAAGATCCAGACAGCCTTCGCGGCCAAAAAGGGATCCATCCCAGCCCTGAGCACCGCTGACGTCTCCGGGCTGTCGCCGTACCAGCAATCCGCCGCCAAGAGCTTCAAGTCCGCGGCGGTGGTCTCCTCACTGGCGCACGCCCAGGCAGCTCCGGCTGAATTCGCCCAGACCTATGCCGACGCCGTCTCCACCTTCAACGGCAGCGGCAACGTTGCCGCCTTCACCGCCAGCATGACGCAGGCGCAGAAGAGCCAGCTGAAGTAGCCGGCACTCCAACCACGTCGTAACGGGTGTGGCTGCGGGCCTCCGCAGCCACCCCCCGGACAGGATCAGTTCACACATGACAACCTCAACAGCACCTCCAGCGCCGGTCAGCCCCTCACCCCGGTCCAAGAAACAGGTACCCCACAACGTCAAGACGTCCCGGCGAGCCGCGTGGATCTTCGCTCCCAGCCTCCTGGTCAGCTTCGTCTTCGTCTACGTCTTCATCGGCATCACCGTCTATATCTCGCTTTCGAACTGGAAGATCGGCACAAGTCCCGATCTGAGCATCCGCCAGCCGTTCGGTGGCACCTACGGCGAGATCGTCCAGGAACAACGCTTCCAGGCCGATATCCGCAACGTCGTGATCTTCACAATTGTCTTCCTGGTCTTGGCCATCCTCGGCGGACTCGTTGCAGCCCTCTTCATCCACCACGTCGCGGTAGGCAAAGGCCTCTTCCGGACCGTTTTCCTCCTGCCCTATGCCTTGTCCTTCATCGTCACCGGTGTCGCCTGGCGCTGGATCTTCTCGCCCTCCACCGGCGTCAACGAAATCCTGCGGAACCTGGGCATCCAGAATCCTCCCGGCTGGACTACCGACACCACCGTCCTAGGTGCCTTGAACGACCCCACCGGCACCGACTTCCTCAAGGTCCAGTTCGGTATTCCCGTCGCCCTGCTGCCCATCATCTTCGCCGCCGCCTGGCAGCTCGTTGGCTTCGCCATGGCCATGTACCTGGCCGGGCTTGCCTCCATTCCGGAAGAACACCTTGAAGCCGCAAGCGTCGACGGTGCCAACACCTGGCAACGCCTACGCCACATCGTCCTTCCCCAGCTGTGGCCCTCAACCATCACCTGCTTCGTGCTCCTGCTTCACGTGGCATTGAAGATCTTCGATCTCGTCATAGCAATGTCAGGCTCCGGCCCCGGATTCGTCACCGATGTCCCCGGCATCTACATCTACAACTACCTCACCAGCCGCTACGACAAAGCCTCAGCGATGGCGATCATCCTGCTCCTGCTGACGCTCGTGGTGATTGTCCCCTACCTCATCCGCGGCTACCGGAAAGAGCGGAAGGCATAGAAATGGCCGTCGAAACACTTCAACCGACAACGCCCAGCCCAAGCAACTCCTCACGCCGGCGTTTGGCTCCAGGTAGGCGTAAGCCCCGTTCGTGGAAAATCCCCAAGACCCCCGGAGGCTGGATCGTCCTAGCAGTCTGCGCCGTAGCCACCCTCGGCATGTTCATGCCGGTATATGTCATCATCTCCACGGCATTGTCAGGAAGCAGTGGAGCACCCAACTTCTTCCTCGCATTCCCCGACGCGCCAAGCCTTGACGCCTTCAAAGGGGCATGGACAAAGCTTCACGGATCCCTGATCAATTCACTCCAGATCACCCTCCCTGCGGCATTGATTTCGTGCCTGCTCGGTTCAATCAACGGATACATCCTGTCCAAGTTTCCGTTCAAGGGGTCCAACGCCCTTTTCACGGTCCTCCTGGTGGGGATGTTCATCCCGTTCCAGGCCGTCATCATCCCGGTCTTCCAGTTCCTGAACATGCTGCACCTCCAAGGCAGCATCGCCGGCCTGATCGTGGTCCACATCATCTACGGCATCCCGATCACCACGCTGATCTTCCGCAACTACTACGAAGGTATCCCCAGCGCCATCATCGAGGCCGCAGCCATCGACGGCGCCGGGATCTGGAAGACGTACTTCCGGGTGATGCTCCCGCTGTCGGTTCCCGGGTTCGTCGTCGCAGGAATCTTCCAATGCACGAACATCTGGAACGACTTCCTCTTCGGGTTCATCCTGGCTTCCCCGGCCGCATGGCCGGCCACCGTTACGCTGAACAACCTCATCGGCACGACGACCGTCAACTACTCCGAACTGATGGCCGGCGCCGTGCTGGTCGCCGCCCCCACTGTCCTGCTCTACCTCGTCCTGGGCAGGTTCTTCGTCAGCGGCCTCACCGCTGGAGCCGTGAAATGACTGTGCTTGATGTCTTGTGTGTCGGCGAAACCATGGCCGTCGTCACCCCTGCGAAAGCCGAACCACTACGCGAAGCCGAGGAATGCCTGCTTGGTTACGGGGGAGCGGAGTCCAACGTCGCCGCTCACCTGGCCGAATTCGGGTGCCGTGCAGGCTGGGCCAGCCGGTTAGGGATGGATCCGTTCGGGGACCGCATCGCGGAGGGCCTGACCGCCCGTGGTGTGGATGTCAGCAGGGTGGTCCGGGATCCGGCGTCCAGTACGGGAGTGTATTTTAAAGACCCGGATCTTGGTCACGGAGCCCGCACCCTCTATTACAGGGCAGGTTCCGCGGCCTCCCGCATGGCGCCGGAGGATTCAAGCGCTTGGGTCCTGGAGCAGACCGGCTGGATCCACACGAGCGGAATCAACCCAGCCTTGTCGGGCACCTGCTCGGAACTCACCGAGCAGCTTCTCAAACACGCCCACTCCGCAGGGTACGAGGTGTCCTTCGACGTCAACTACCGCCCGGCATTATGGAACGTGGAGATGGCTGGGCCTAGGCTTCTCGAGCTGGCCTCCATGGCTACGGTGGTCCTCGTGGGCCTCGATGAAGCCGAAACCCTGTGGGGCTGCTCCACCGCGGAAGACGTCTCGGCACTCCTTCCCGGGCCCCGGCACCTGGTCATCAAGGATTCGGCCAACGAAGCCGTGGAGTTCATCCGCGAACCAGGCAAGAACGAGCAGATGTTCCGGGTTCCCGCACACCTGGTGGACGTCGTTGAACCTGTCGGTGCCGGTGACGCGTTCGCCGCCGGCTACCTCGCCGGGCTGCTCCGCGGAGACGAGCCGGTCGAGAGATTGGCCCTCGGCCACTCCTTCGCAGCGTGGACCCTGGGTACCCGCGCGGACTTCAGGCCAGGTCACGGCACGAAGCCGCGCAGCTACGGTGCCAAGCAGGTGCCGGCAGCCGCCAACTGAGACTCACCGCCGGAAACCCAACCCCCGCTGGAACCACCTCCCAAGGAGAACACCTTGCTACACAAACACCCCAACGACTGGTTTGCCGATGACTTCTTCAGCGTCCCGGTGATCGCCGTGCTCCGCGGCCTCACCCCCGTCGAAGCCGTCAAGTCCGCCACGCGGGCATGGGACGCCGGCGTCGAACACGTCGAAGTCACCATCGAAACACCAGACGCCGTCCCTACCCTGGCCGCGGTGGCCAGCGCAGCCGCAGAAAGAGGGCTCGCCGTCGGCGCCGGAACTATCATCCGCCCCGAACAACTGGACGCCGCAGCATCAGCCAGCGCATCGTTCACAGTCTCGCCAGGCCTGGATGAAACGGTCCTCCGGGAGAGCATCCGACGCGGTCTCCCGCACCTGCCGGGAGTGGCCACCCCCAGTGAAATACTCCGGGCGAACGCCCTCCGATTGACCTGGCTCAAGGCGTTCCCGGCCTCTGGGCTCGGACCCGAATGGATCAGGGCCATGAAAGGACCCTTCCCGGACGTTCAGTTCGTCGCGACCGGAGGCATGAAAGCCGCGACAGCCACGACGTACCTCTCTGCGGGAGTCAGCGTCGTCGGGCTAAGCTCAGATTTCTCCTCCGACGCCGCCGCAGCATCCGTGCGCGATCTCCTCGCGTCGATCTCAGGCACGAGCGCTCCCCACTAAACCCATCCACACCGGGACTCCAGCGAGGGTCCCGAACCGCGCAGTCGCGGGACTATCATCACTTCAACGCGACATGACCGCAGAGCCTCGCATCCCAAGAACGGACACCGCCATGACCTCTGACAACGAGGACCGCCTTCAGGCAGTCCTGTGGGACATGGACGGCACGCTCGTCGACACGGAGCCCTACTGGCTGGCTGCCCAAACAGAGCTCGCACAAGAACACGGAATCACGTGGACCACCCACGACGCCCGGGCCACAGTCGGGCAGGCAATGCCCGTGACAGCGGCAATACTAAGGGAAAGCGGGGTGGCCCTCTCCGTCACCGAGATCATCGATGACCTCCTCGAACGCGTTGTCGCTAGCCTGCAGGGCGGGATCCCTTGGCTTCCGGGTGCGGAACGGATCCTCGGCGAACTCGTCGCCCAACATATTCCTTCCGCGCTGGTCACCATGGCCTTCAGCCCCGTCGCCACCCGCGTGGCCGCAGCCGCACCCATCGGAACCTTCCACGCCGTGGTCGCCGGAGATTCCGTCCCGCAGGGTAAGCCCCACCCGGCCCCATACCTCGCCGCAGCAGACCTCCTCGGCGTTGACCCCGCAAACTGCGTTGCCGTGGAGGATTCAGTCAGTGGCACCACCAGCGCCCAAGCCGCTGGCATGGAAGTCATAGTTGTGCCAGGGATCGTGCAGCCGCCACCCGGACCCGGGCGTCACTTCATCGCGTCACTCGAGGACCTTACAGTGGATAGCCTCCGCGGCATACTCCGCGATCCGGGCGCCGGCGACCACCGGCCTGCAGCCGGCAGTTGAACAAGAAGCCGGACTCTTTGAAGTCAGACTCTCAACCCGCAATTCCGCTGGGCACCCGCCTGATGGTCGGCGCGGCGGGAAGTCCAGTGACCAGATCCGCTCCACGAGACCCCCTCGACGTGGACAAGCGCACCGCTCGGAGGTCCAGGCAATAGCCCGTAAGACGCCTGGGATTCAGTGCAGTCGTCTTCTGAGCATGAAACTTTTCGCGGGAGGCGTGCTGTGGGTGGTGACGCTGGTGCTCTGGCTGGTGACCATGGTGGGCTTCGTCATCGCCACGTGGGGGCTGTTCGCGCGTCAGGGCTGGTGGGAGATGATTGCCATCAGTTCAGCGGGATTGGGTCTGATCACTCTCGTCCCGTACTGGATCGCGGCGGTCGGCGGAGGTGAAACCGTCGGCACGACGGCATGGAACGCCTTCGTCCATGTCCTCATGGTCGCCAGCGTGTTCGTGCTCTTGCTCGTGCCACCGTTGGAGCGTTGGGTCGACCAACAAGTGATGCACACCTGATCAGGTCAATCGATACCGCCGCGGGATCGTCCGATCGCATGCTGGAAACTGGGGCCCAATCACGGGCCACGCTTGTTGGTGGACCTCCGTGTAGGTTTCCTCCAAATAGCCACCGTCATAGGCACGGATAACGCCGATCGTCAGATCCGCTGCTGCCTTAAGCGTTTGCTGGCCAGACACCTCTACTGACCCGAAACGCGCTCCGTATTCGACCCTCGTTGAGCTGCTCCTCCGCGCCGTAGTCGTATCCGTCGAGCGTTGCACGCCGGCTGTCGTGACCGACCAGATCGATCTCAACGAAACCCGGAACCGCGTTGTCCCACTGCGCCCAGGTGCGCACCGGTATCTGTGACTTCAGCAGCGATCCGGGCTTGGTATGGGACCGGCCTCGCGGTAAAAGCTTCGCCCGCCGCCCCGCCAGCCGACGGTCGATGGTCGCCGCGCTCATCCGTCCCAGCAGCTCCGCCTGCCCGTCCGTGAGGTCCAGGGCCTTCTCGGCGCGCAGCATCGACACCAGATCCGGCAGCATCGGCGCCAGCAGCTCGCCCGCCGGCCCCCGCAGCACCGCCCAGCACATCACCAGCCCCTCCTGCAGGTCGGCCCCGTACACCGGGGCACGTCCTGGCCGCACGCGCCGGGGCCGCACGCGCGGGGCCGCGGCGGATCCAGCGCATGCCGCAACACCGCCCGGGCGTGGTCCCGGTGCCAGCCGGTCAGCTCAACCAGCTCGTCCAGGATCCGCCCCATCCGGACCCGGTCACCAGCCCGGTAAGACTCGGCCAGATGCTTCGAGGCAGCCTTCCGTTCACCCATCGTCAATCCCATCCCTCAAGGATCTCCACCCCGGTCCTCCCGGAGGTTTTGATCTGAGGCAACGTATCCGACCACGCGGAGGTTTTTTATGAGTCAACGCGGAGCCTTGTTGACGAGGCAGGTCGCGCGTACTCTATGAGCCACACCACCCCGGCTGTCAGGAGGACTCACCATGGCCACAAGCGAAGCCAACAAGGAGACCGTGGCGCGACTCTTCGATGCCTTCCGGGCCGGAGACACCGAGGCCTTCAACGAGCTGATCGTGCAGGACTACAAGCAGCACAACCCGCAGGCCGGCGATGGTTTGCAGGCGGTAAAGGACTTCTTCTCCCAGTTCGGGCCGGTCGACGTCGAAGTTCATCGTGTGATCGCCGAAGGTGACTTCGTCGCCGTCCACTCGCACTACAAGACGTTCAACTCCGCAGGCGTGGACATTTTCCGGTTCAGTGAGGACGGCAAGATCATCGAGCACTGGGACGTGCTGCAGGAAGTCCCAGCGACGACGGCAAGCGGGAACGACATGTTCTCGCAGCTGAGCTGAAGGCTGGGAATTCCTGCAGATCCTCACCGGGAGGAATGATTGTATTGATTCCCCCCGCCTGTGACTCGCAGCGATAAGTGGTGGTCTTTTCGCAACGCTATTTGTCACCCTTCAGCCCGTAAGGGTATCCCTTACCGGACGCGGCGCCACTCAGGGTCGCCTCTGACGTCTTGCTGATCTACCATCTTTTCCTACTTGACCATCATCTATGGGCAGGAGCTGTTGACCACTGCCAAACTGTGGGAAGTTGGGGTCGAAGGAGACGATGCGCCGAGGGAGCTACCGAGTTTGATGAATTGCTAGTTCAGGCAAGGGCCGCGCTTAATGCCATCGTCAACGGCGACCCGAGCGGCTACAAGGCCATCTTCTCCGAGGGCGAAGACATCACGCTCGGGAATCCCTTCGGTGGATTCGGGCGCGGCAAGGCTGCAGTCTACGAGCAGCTCGAACGGGCGGCGTCTTACTTCCGGGACGGAGAGCTGGTCTCTTTCGAAACGATCGCGAAGGATGTCGGCGAGGTTCTGGCCTACACCGTGGAAATTGAACGATTCCGTGTGAAGGTCGGCGGACAGGATGACCTGAGCGACGTCGCGATCCGCGTTACGTGCGTATACAGACGCGAAGCGGACGGGTGGAAGCTCCTTCACCGGCACGCCGATCCACGAGTTGGGTGACAGTCCGCTGACTCTGTGATCCAACACTAAACCTGACGGGCGGCCACCGCTGGAACGAGCAGCAGGGAAGCGGAACCATGAAAGACTTGATCCGAAGCTGCGGTCTCCGTGGGCGGCTCTGTCGAAGAGCGGCTGCTTGGCGGCGTCGGTGAACTGCGCACTCCAAACCCGACAGGACTCGGATCACGCCCCGTCGGTCCGGTCCAGGTAGTAGGCCCTGGATTCATTTTGTCTGTGGACCACTTTCCTGACGCCGCCGGATCTCCTTTCTGGCCGCTAGAGAAAGGGTGCCAACGAAGATTGCATAAATGATGTCCAAGTAGCCCGGCCACCCTGGAAGCCGAAAGATCCCGATCACGGTCCAGCCGACAGCGATGATGAGATACACGTATTCAAGCGAGACGAGATCGCTGACAGACTGTTTCGGGAACCGGTATGCGTTCCACAGCCACTGCATGATCGCTTGATCCTTTCGAGGACGTGCTTCCACCCTCATGTGCGACACACTAGTGCGCCCGAACACGCAGGGCCATACCCTGCCAGACCAGTGAGGAGCCGGGTCACGGTCTCTTCAACAAGAAGAGCCTAGAGCTCGATAACGTCCTCATCGGCCCATCATCGGCAGCGGCTCTTCGGCGAGATATCTTCGTGCAGCGCACGGAACGGCCACAGATTTAAGATAGGTGTTGGGCCCTGCCAACCCGTATGCCCCCACACCTAATCTTGCATAAGAGTTGGAATGTCACTTGGGCATTCTCGGATTTGAGGGTGAGCGGAGAGCCTAGATCGAGCCGGCCATCTGAAGGGAAGGCCAGGTCGAGAATTCCTCCGAACGGACCCTCCGAAAGCGAGCTGCCATGCTCTTTCATCAGCGTCGTGCCGTGCGCATCTGTGATCGTAAATCGCTCATGCGCCGCTGCAAGAGTTGTCTCGGCCCGATGCCTAGATGGAATTCGGGCCTCTGATCTGAGGCGAATGAGGAGATGGGTCTCGGTAGTCTCCAAAGTCTGGACCGTGAGGTCTATGCCGCTCTGACTGATAACGGGCAACTTGCACGTGAACATGACTAGCATCCTAAATGTCGAGGGTGGCGCTATTGGCTGGGTCCCCGGGTAGGAGTCCAGTGTTTGTGTGAGTTTCGTGTCCGAGAATGGACGCAGGAGGAATTTCACGCATCATGGCACGCAGACACACCCCCGAGCAGGTCATCGCCAAGGTCCGGCAGGGGCAGAAAATGCTCAACGACGGACGCCCGATGGTCGAAGTCATCAAGGAACTCCAGATCACCGAGGCGACCTGGTACCGGTGGCTGAATCAGTACGGGTCCGAGAAGAACGCCGAGGCATCCAGGCGGACCAGGGAACTGGAGAAGGAGAACGCCCGGCTCAAGCGGCTGCTGGCTGAGAAGGAACTGGCCATCGACATCCTGAACGAGGTCGCGAAGGGAAAATTCTGAGCCCCGAACCGCGCCGTCGTGCCGTGCGCATGGCAGTGGAGAAGTTCGGGGCGTCCGAGCGCCTTGCCTGCAGAATTCTGGGCCAGAACCGGTCCGCGTTCCGCAAGAAGAAACCCGACATGGGATTCCAGGAGGCCCAGCTGCGGGCGGACCTGAGGGCCGTGGCCGTGAAGCATCCCGCGTGGGGCTGGCGGAAGGCCCGCTGGCACCTCCTGGCCCAGCCTTCATGGGACGGGGTGGCGCTGAACAGGAAGCGGGTCCGCCGACTCTGGCGTGACGAAGGCCTGGCCTGTAAACCCAGGGCACGGAAGAGGCGCAGGACCGGGCCCGGCGCCCGGGAACAGAAGCGCCTCACCGCCCAGTATCCGATGCACGTGGTCAGCTTCGACTTCCAGTCCGACGTGACCTCCTGCGGCCGGCACATACGGTTCTTCAATGTCATCGACGAATACACCCGCACCGCCCTGGCAGTCATTCCGCGCCGGTCCTTCAAGGCCTCCGACGTGGTC